>NZ_JBEZFH010000019.1:0-59935 GCF_040649355.1 Sphaerisporangium sp. NPDC049002
GGGCAGGTAGCGGTGGGCGACCTCCAGGCCGGGCGGGACGGTGAGCGTGCGGGGCGCCAGGTCCTGCTGGATCGCCTGCCCGGTGCGGCGCGATCAGGGGGAGGATCGGGGTCATGGCTCCCGAGTTTGGACTACCGAACGTGCCCTTGCGGATACTTTCGGTAAATCAGGTGGCGTCCTGGTTCTGGGCGGAGGTGTAGACGGCCTGGGCCTCCGGACCGAAGTACGGCCCGAACATCCAGTACGGCGCGAAGTTGTACTTGAAGCTGTTCACCGAGTTCAGCGTCCCGAGGCCGGTGCTCCGGTTGAAGCTCGTGAACCAGCCGCCCCCGCTGGAGCCGCCGGTCATGTCGCAGCTGAGCCCCTGGTCGGTGGAGATCAGGTAGTCGTCGAACACCCTGCCGCCGCAGTAGATCAGCTTCGACCCGTCGTACGGGCTCGCGGCCGGGTACCCGAAGGCGTACATCTGCTGGCCGCGCGCCTGGTTGAAGGCGATGCCCTGGCCGCCCACGACGTCGACGAGGCGCTCGCCGTTCAGCGGGGCGACGACGGCCGCGGCCACGTCGTAGTTCATGTCCTCGCTGGTGTTCCACTGGGTCGTGGTGAGCAGGTTGGTGGCCACCCAGGTGCCGTACGGGCGGGCCCCGTCTCTGTAGCCGGGGACGAACACCCAGTTGGTGTGGAAGGTGCCGCCGAGCTTCACGCAGTGCCCGGCGGTGAGGACGACGCTCTTGTTGGCGCTGCTGACGGCGGTGCCCGAGCAGGAGGCGCCGCGTCCCTGGTAGGTGAAGAAGACGCGTCCCTCCGTCTTCACGATGGCGCCGCCCCCCGCCCAGGGGGCTCCCGTCGAGCGTGCGGCCATCACGGACACGGGGGTGGGCGAGGCGGACGGGGTCGCGGCCGGGGAGGGCGAGGCGCTGGGCGAGGCCGAGGTCACGGGCGGGGGCGGCGTGGTGGGCGTGACGGGCGCGGCCGGGGTGTCGGCGCGCTTCACGCTGTGGGAGCCGGGGGCCACGGAGCCGGCCCCGCCGCTCGGCGCGGTGGTCGTGCGCCCGCCACGCGACCTGACGAGGTCGAGCGGCCTGGCGGCGGCCATCTTCGCGGGGGTCCAGAACCGCTTCACGACGCCTTGCTCGGTCTTGCTGTCGGCGGCGTCGTGGACGACGGGCCGCGGGGCGGACGGCTTCGCGGCCTCGGCGATGGGGGCGTTCAGCAGGATCCCCGCCGCCGCCAGGGGTGATATGGCCAGGATCGGGATGAGACGTCGTGCCTTGCGATGCATGCGGTCCTCCGTGCTTTGTCGCGCTCGCCGGGCACGCGCCGGGGTCGTGCCCGTGGGGGCGGCGCGCTGGGTGCTTGCTCGTGCCCGGCTCCCGCTGTGATCGGGTGCCATGTCCTGACGCGGGAAGGTAGTAGGGCCGAATGCCGCATTTCTCGCGATTCACCGAGACCGGTATGGCGGGAATCGGGCATTCAGCTGCTGCTTTCTCACCCGTCGCTGTGGTGACGGAAATCGGACCGCCGGCGCGTGCGGGCACGTTGGCGGAGGCTCGGCGAGGGGAGCGTGCCGCCGCGATAATGGGGACATGCAGACCCCTCTCGCAGACCCGGCCGATCTGGCGGGCGCCGCCGGTCCCGCCGATCTCGTGGGCCCGGTGTCACTCCCCGGCCCGGACGAGCCGCGATCGATCGTCGTGCTCGGCTCCACCGGATCGGTGGGCACGCAGGCGCTCGACGTCATCGAGCGCGACCCTGGGCACTTCCGCGTCGCCGGGCTGGTGGCGGGCGGCGGGCAGGTCGACCTGCTCGCCCGTCAGGTCGAGCGGTTCCGCCCCGAGGTGGTGGCCGTCGCCGACGAGCGCGCCGTTCCCGCGCTGCGCGAGGCGATCGGGCCGGCGCGCATCCTCGCGGGTCCCGAGGGAGTGGCCGAGGCCGCCGCCTGGCCCTGCGACATCGTCCTCAACGGCATCACCGGAGCGGTCGGCCTCACCTCGACCCTCGCCGCGCTGGAGGCCGGGCGGGTGCTGGCGCTGGCCAACAAGGAGTCGCTCATCATCGGCGGCCCGCTGGTGAAGCGGCTGGCGGGTCCGGGCCAGATCCTGCCGGTCGACTCCGAGCACTCGGCGCTCGCGCAGTGCCTGTGGGCCGCCGGGCCGTCCGGGTACGACCCGGAGGTGGTGCGGCGGCTCGTCGTCACGGCGAGCGGCGGGCCCTTCCGCGGCCGCAGGCGGGCCGAGTTGACGGAGGTCACCCCCGAGCAGGCGCTGAAGCATCCCACCTGGGACATGGGCACGGTGATCACGCTCAACTCGGCGACGCTGGTCAACAAGGGTCTGGAGGTCATCGAGGCGAGCCTGCTGTTCGACATCCCCTTCGAGCGGATCACGGTGGTCGTCCACCCGCAGTCCGTCATCCACTCGATGGTGGAGTTCGTGGACGGCTCGACCATCGCGCAGGCCAGCCCGCCCGACATGCGGCTGCCGATCTCGCTCACTCTGGGGTGGCCGTCCCGGGTCCCCGGCGCGGCCAAGGCCGTCGACTGGACCACCGCCCACACCTGGACCTTCGAGCCCCTCGACGAGGAGGCGTTCCCGGCGGTGGCGCTGGCGCGGCACGTCGGCTCCCAGGGCGGCACGGCTCCGGCCGTCTACAACGCGGCCAACGAGGTCTGCGTGGAGGCCTTCCTGGCGGGGAAGCTGCCGTTCCTCGGCATCGTGGACACGATCGCGGCGGTCGTCGGGGAGCACGCCGTGTCGCCGGCCGGTTCGGTGGCCGAGGTGCTCGACGCGGACGCCTGGGCCCGTGCCAGGGCCCGGGAGCTGACGGCCGGGTAGCCTGGCCGGGTACGACGGCCGGGCGGACGGAGGGACGGCCGGGCGGAGGGGCGGCGGCCGGGTGAGCTGGGCAAGTTGGGCACCAGCTTCCAATGCTCCGGTAAGCGGCTTTCTCGACATCCGTAACTCGCTGGTCGGCCGGGGTACCTAAACTGGGTAGGTCTTAGCGCGTCGCCGACCACCAAGGTGCTGGAAAATATGACATCTGTTGATCTGGGGATTCCCTCGGTACGGAGCAAGCCGATCGCCGAGCGGCGGATGTCGCGGCAGATCATGGTCGGTTCGGTCCCGGTGGGCGGGGACGCGCCCGTCTCGGTCCAGTCGATGACCACGACGCTCACCTCCGACGTGAACGCGACGCTCCAGCAGATCGCGGAGCTGACGGCGTCGGGCTGCCAGATCGTCCGGGTGGCGGTGCCCTCGCAGGACGACGCCGACGCGCTGCCGGCCATCGCCCGCAAGTCGCAGATCCCGGTGATCGCCGACATCCACTTCCAGCCGAAGTACGTCTTCGCGGCGATCGAGGCCGGCTGCGCGGCCGTCCGCGTGAACCCCGGCAACATCAAGAAGTTCGACGACAAGGTCGGCGAGATCGCCAGGGCCGCGGCCGACACCGGCACCCCCATCCGCATCGGTGTGAACGCCGGCTCCCTGGACCCCCGCCTTCTGGCCAAGTACGGCAAGGCGACGCCCGAGGCGCTGGTCGAGTCGGCGCTGTGGGAGTGCTCGCTGTTCGAGGAGCACGGCTTCCGCGACATCAAGATCTCGGTGAAGCACCACGACCCGGTCGTCATGATCCAGGCGTACCGCCAGCTCGCCGCGCAGTGCGACTACCCTCTTCACCTCGGCGTCACCGAGGCCGGCCCGGCGTTCCAGGGCACGATCAAGTCGGCGGTGGCGTTCGGGGCCCTGCTGGCCGAGGGCATCGGAGACACGATCCGCGTCTCGCTGTCCGCGCCTCCGGTCGAGGAGGTCAAGGTCGGCATCGGCATCCTGGAGTCCCTCAACCTCCGCAAGCGCGGGCTGGAGATCGTGTCCTGCCCGTCGTGCGGGCGGGCCCAGGTCGACGTGTACACCCTGGCCGAGCAGGTGCACGCGGGGCTCGACGGCCTCAAGGTGCCCCTGCGGGTCGCCGTGATGGGCTGCGTCGTGAACGGCCCCGGTGAGGCCCGCGAGGCCGACCTGGGCGTCGCCTCCGGCAACGGCAAGGGCCAGATCTTCGTCAAGGGCGAGGTCGTCAAGACCGTCCCTGAGTCCCGGATCGTGGAGACCCTCATCGAGGAGGCCCTGCGCCTGGCCGAGGAGATGGGCGTGGACGTCGACCTCGACGACGACGAGGACGCTCCCGGCCCGGAGGTCTTCGTCCGCTGACTCCGCCGGTCCCCGGGCCGGATGCTGCGAGGAGCGTCTCGCCCGGCAGGGGAGGGAGTGCTCTTCCTGGGCGGGGACGTGTGGGTGTATGCAGGAAGAGTGCCATTTCGGCAGAGCCTGTCGGATCTTCACCGGTCGCGGTGGCCCGGTAACGCGCTGGTGGCGATACCTCTCGCGCTGATCGCGGCGATCACCCTCGCCGACGTCATCACCCCGCGAGAGATCACGCTGAGTCCTCTTCTGGTCACGGCTCCCGCGATCACGGCCTCGTTCGCGGGTCCCTGGCTCACCGGCCTGGTGAGCGTCGTCACCATCGCGGACGAGGTGCTGCTCGGCCTGCACAGTGAGATGCTGGCCACGCGGCCCATGCAGACGCAGTTGGCGGCCCTGGTCGTGGTCTCGGCGTTCCTTGTGATCTTCTCCTTCGTGCGCGACCGGCACCAGGAGGAGCTGATCCGGGTGCGCTCGGTCTCGGAGGCCGCGCAGCGGGCCCTGCTGCGGCCCCTGCCCGCGGGTCTCGGGCCGCTCCGGCTCGCCTCGGTGTACCTGGCGGCCGAGGAGGAGGCGCAGATCGGCGGCGACCTGTACGCCGCCGCCCGTACACCGACGGGGGCCCGCGTCGTCATCGGGGACGTGAGGGGCAAGGGCCTTCCCTCGGTGTCGGACGCCGCCCTGCTCCTCGGCGCGTTCCGGGAGGCCGCCCGCCGCCACGCGACCCTGCCCGACGTCGTGCTCCACCTGGACGAGAGCGTGCGGGCGGATCTCGAGGAGCACGCGGAGGAGTTCGCGGACGCCTGCGAGAACTTCATCACGGCGGCGGTGCTGGACATCCCGGACGACCGGCAGGTGGTCGAGGTGATCGACTGCGGGCACCCCCCGCCTCTGCTGCTGCGCGACCGTCAGGTCATGACCCTTCAGGTCGCCCAGCCCGCGCCCCCGCTGGGCCTCGGGGAGCTCTCCCAACCCGGTTACCACGTCCAGACGTTCGACTTCAGGGCCGGTGACACCCTGCTGCTGTACACCGACGGCGTCATCGAGGCCCGCGGCGACGCCGGCGTCTTCTACCCGCTGGCCGAGCGGGTGACGGCGTGGCCGGGGGACGGCCCGGAGACGCTGGTCGAGCACGTGCGCGACGACCTTCTCGCCTACGTCGGCGGGCGGCTCGGCGACGACGCCGCCATGGTCGCGATCCAGCGCCTGCCCGAACGAGAGCCCGGGTGAACCCGTCCTGAAGCGCTGATCATCATGATCCCTGCGACGGATCTCCCGGTCCCACGTTCCGCAATCGGCCGACTACGGATCGGTAAACATTGGGCCGGGTCACCGGTGGCCGTACGCTCTGATCCGGAAGCATCACCCTCTGCCACAAGAGCAGAGGGAGTGACGTGTGAAGCGGGTCTTCGGCGTAGCGGCGATTATGACGGTGCTGGTCACCGGGCTGACAGGAGGGACCAGTGGGGCGTCGGCGGCTCCACGTGCCGGCGTGGCCTGGGGGCCCTGCCAGGGGCCGAGATCGGTGGTGGAGGTCGAGTGCGCGTCCGTGAGGGTGCCCCTCGACTACGCGAAGCCGGGTGGGCCGACCATCGGGCTGGCGCTCAACCGCATCAAGGGGTCGGCCTCTCATGGGCACGTGCTCCTGGTGAACCCCGGCGGGCCTGGGGCGTCGGGCGTGGGCCTGTCGCGGTACGTCGCCGCCGCGCTGCCCAAGGACGTCTCGGCTCGCTACGACGTGATCGGGTTCGACCCGCGGGGCGTGGGGAGCAGTGAGCCGGCGCTGACCTGCGCCGACCCCAAGGAGCACTTCGCGGCTCCCCGCGTCGACCAGGTGCCGAGCAACGACGCGGCGGAGTCCGCGCTGCTCTCGCGGGCCAAGCAGTACGCCGAGGCGTGCGGCAGCCGCTGGTCGTGGCTGCTCCCGCACCTCACCACCGAGAACTCCGCCCGCGACATGGACATGATCAGGCAGGCGCTCGGGCAGCAGAAGCTCAGCTACCTCGGCTACTCGTACGGGACCTACCTCGGCGCCGTCTACGCGACGCTGTTCCCGAACCGGGTGAGGCGGCTGGTGCTGGACAGCGTGGTGGACCCCGAGGGTGTCTGGTACGACTCCAACATCGCCCAGGACTACGCCTTCGACCGGCGGCACCGTGACTTCCTCGACTGGGTGTCCCGGCACAACGACGTCTACCACCTCGGCCGCACCGCGACCGAGGTCTCGGCGGCGTGGTACGCCATGCGCGCGCACCTCGGCGCGCGACCGGCGGGCGGGCTCGTCGGGCCGAGCGAGCTGGACGACATCTTCACCGTGGGCGGGTACACCAACGCCGTCTGGCCGCAGTTCGCCGGCGCGTTCGCCGGCTACGTCAAGAAGGGGAAGCCCGAGGGCCTGGTGGCCGCGTACAACCAGCACGTCGACCACGACGCGGCCGCGGAGAACAACTACGCGGTCTACCTCGCGGTCCAGTGCCGCGACGCCGAGTGGCCGCGCGACTGGTCGCGCTGGTGGTCCGACACGCTCAAGGTGAACGCCAAGGCGCCGTTCATGGCCTGGTCGAACGCCTGGTACAACGCTCCCTGCGCCTTCTGGCCGGAGAAGGGCGGGACGCCGGTCCGCGTGGGCGGCGTCGCCCACCTGCCCTCGGTCCTGCTCATCCAGTCGAGGCAGGACGCGGCCACGCCGTACCCCGGAGCGCTGCGCGTGCGCGGCCGGTTCCCGAGCTCGCGGCTGGTCGTCGAGGCCGGGGGCAACCACGGGGTGTCCCTGGGGGGCAACACCTGCGTCGATCGCTACCTCGCCGCGTACCTGCGGGACGGAAGCGTTCCCGGCGGTGCGGCGCAGGCTCCCGGGCACCAGCCCGACGCCACCTGCCCGACCGGGCCCGAGCCCCGGCCGATCGTCCCGATGTCGGCGGGGCCCGGCCACCTTAGGCTGACGAAGGTGATTCTCGGCCAGTAGGGTCGGTTCGTTCCAAAATCGGGGCGGTCGCGTAGGCTAAGCCCGTGATGCTGCGAACATCGGCGTCGCGCGTGCTCGACGATCAGGACCGCGAAGAGGTGCTCTCGATACTCGACGCGGACCCCGTCGCCAACGTCTTCGTCGCCTCCCGGGTCCGGTCCGTCGGGCTGAGCCCGGCCCGGCTCGGCGGACAGATGTGGGGATTCGGCCCGCGCGGCGGGCTGACCTCACTGTGCTACGCCGGGGCCAACCTGGTCCCGGTCAACGCCGGGCCCGAGGCCGTGCAGGCCTTCGCGGACCGTGCCCGCAGGCAGGGCCGCCGCTGCTCGTCGATCGTCGGCCCGGCCGACGCCGTCGAGAAGATCTGGGAGCGGCTGGAGCCCTACTGGGGACCGGCACGGGCCATCCGCTGGGCCCAGCCGGTCATGTCCACCTCCTCGCGGTCGCCCGTCCCCCCCGATCCACTCGTACGTCAGGTACGCCCGGATGAATTCGCCACGCTGCTCCCCGCATGCGTGGCGATGTTCACCGAGGAGGTCGGCGTCTCCCCGGATCTCGGGGACGGCGGCGCGCTCTACCGGTCGCGGGTCGCCGAGTTGATCCGCATCGGCCGCTCGTTCGCCCGCATCGAGGACGGCCAGGTCGTCTTCAAGGCGGAGGTCGGGGCGGTGACCCCCCAGGTCTGCCAGATCCAGGGCGTGTGGGTGCATCCGGACCGGCGCGGGCGTGGCCACGCCGTGGCGGGCATGGCCGCGGTCGTCGACCAGACCCTGCGGCATTTCGCGCCGACGGTGACGCTGTACGTCAACGACTTCAACGCCCCGGCGCGGGCGGCGTACCGCAGGGTGGGCTTCAAAGAGGTCGACACGTTCATGTCCGTGCTGTTCTGATCCTGTGCTGATCTCGCGCTCCTGGGCGTCGGTACCCTGGGCGAGTGCTCGAACAGGTGACCGCGACGCGCTATGTGACCCCGCTCCGGGAGGGCGGGTCGCTGCCGGGCGTCGTCGAAGCAGATGACCTTGGTACCTATGTCGTGAAATTTCGTGGTGCGGGGCAGGGGCGGCGGGTGCTCGTCGCCGAGATCATCTGTGCCGAGCTGGCGCGCGGGCTCGACCTGCGCACCCCCGACCTGAGGATCGTCGATCTGGACCCGCAGATCGGGGCAAGGGAGCCCGATCAGGAGATCCAGGACCTCCTCAACGCCAGCGAGGGGCACAACCTCGGGGTCGACTTCCTCCCCGGCGCGCTCGGCTTCGACCCGCTCGCCTGGACCCCCGACGCCGCCTTCGCCTCGCGGGTGCTCTGGTTCGACGCGCTCATCCACAACGTGGACCGCAGCTGGCGCAACCCGAACCTGCTGGTCTGGCACGGCGACACCTGGCTGATCGACCACGGCGCCGCCCTGTGGTTCCACCACAACTGGCGCACGGCCGACCCGCAGCGCCCCTTCGACGCCCGCGATCACGTGCTGGCGCCGTTCGCGACGCGCATCGAGGAGGCCGACGCCGAGCTTCCCGGCCGGATCACCGAGGACCTGCTCCGTACGGTCGTGGACCTCGTCCCCGGCGAGTGGCTCGACGGCGAGCCGGGCTTCGAGGACGCGGCGGCCGTGCGCCGGGCGTACGTCGACCATCTGCTGGCCCGCGCCCACGGCCCGCGTGCCTGGCTCCCGGCGGTGGCGCGATGAGCGAGCTGTACGTCTACGAGTACGCGGTGATCCGCGTCGTGCCGTGCGTGGTCAGAGGCGAGCTGATCAACGCCGGTGTGATCGTCTACTCCCAGCCGTGCGGCTACCTGTGCGCCCGTACGGATTTGGACGAGGCCCGGCTGCGCGCCCTGGACGACAGCGTGGACCTCGGGGGGCTGCGGCGGGCGCTGGCCGCGTACGAGCGGGCGTGCTCGGAGGACGCGGGACCGCTGCGCGGGGAGCCGCTCGGCAGCCGGTTCCGCTGGCTCACCGCGCCTCGCAGCACGATCGTCCAGACGGGGCCCGTCCACGCGGGACTGACCGCCGATCCGGCCGCCGAGCTGGAGGCCCTGCTCGACCGGCTCGTCCGCAGGGTCACATCCGCGCGATGATCTCCTCCGCGAATCGCTCCATGGTCGCGATCTTGAGGTCGAGGGTGCCCTCGCCGTGCTCGGCCTTCTCCTCGGGGGTGGCGAGCCACCACGGGGCGGCCAGGGTGCCGGTGACGCCCTTCCCGGCGATCCTGCGGTAGGTCTCCGGGTCGGGCATGACGCCGAGCGCCGCGATGATCTCCAGGTCGTCCTCCGGCCTGCCGTACTCCTTCAGATACGTGCGGAGATGGGCGAGCACGACGTCCAGCTCGGCCTCGGAGTACACGCGGTTGCCGATCCAGCCGTCCCCGGCGCGGGCCGCCCGGCGCAGCGCGGCCTCGCTGTCACCGCCGACCAGGAACGGCACCGGGCGCGAGGGCACCGGCGCGATCGACAGCGGGCCGAAGTCGTAGTGCGCGCCGTGGTGCTCCACGGTGCCGCCGGTCCAGAGCTCGCGCAGGACCGGGATCATCTCGTCCAGCCGCCTGCCACGGGTGTGGAAGTCCTGCCCGGTCTGCAGGAACTCGTCCTCGCACCAGCCGACCCCCACGCCGAACGAGACCCGGTCGCGGGAGAGCACGGCGGCGGTGGAGACCTGCTTGGCGACGGTGAACAGGTCGCGGGCGGGCGCGATGTAGACGTTGGGGGCGAAGCGCAGGCGCTCGGTGACGGCGGCCATCGCCCCGATGGTGACCCAGACGTCGGGCCAGTGCGTCGCGGCGTTCCAGCGCGGCGCGCCGCTTCGCGAGTAGGGGTAGGGCGAGCGGTAGTCGGCGAAGAAGATGTGGTCGGAAAGGGTGAGGGTGTCGATGCCGCACCGTTCGGACGCCTTGGCCAGCTCGATGAACTGGTCGGTGTCGGTGAACGACGCACCCAGCCAGAAGCGCATGCGGTCCCGTTCTCAGCCGGTGAACTCGGGGATGACCTTGGTCGCGAACATCTCCAGGTTGCGCTTGACCGTGTCGAGCGGGAGCACCCCCTGCTGGCCCTGCATGAACAGGCCGAACCACTCCAGGTCGGGCATGCGGTCGAGCATGCGCTGGATGCCGCGCTTGACGTCGTCGGGTGTGCCGAGCAGGGCCAGTTCGACCTCGTTCATGCGCTTGTAGTCGCCCTTCTCCGGGGAGATGGGCTTGTGCCGGTCGTCCTCCTGCTTGCGCAGGACCTCCAGGTAGCCGAAGGGCCCGAAGAAGGCGGCGAAGTCCTTCTGCATCGGGCCGTACGTGGCGATGGCCTCCGCACGGGTGTCGGCCATGCCGACGACCTTCAGGATGCCGGTGTGCTCGCCCAGCTTGTAGTCGCGCCCGCACTTGGCCGATTCCTCCTGGTAGAGCTTGGCCTTGGCGGCGTGCTCGTCGGGGTTCGGGGTGAACATCCACGGCAGGATGTTCTCCTGCGCGGCCCTGATCACCGACCGGTCGCTGATCGTGAACGGCTGCCACAGCTCGGGATAGGGGTCCTGGTACGGCCGGGGGCTCACCGAGACCGCCTGGAGCTTGCCGTCCTCGGACACCTCGCCGGGGGCGCCGAAGGTCTTGGTCCACTCCAGCGCGGGCCAGCCCTCGATGCCGTCGTAGGGCGAGGGCACCTCGTAGTCGAGCGTCTCGCTCTTGTAGCGCAGGGTCTCCTGCGTCCACGCCAGCTTCATGATGTGCAGGATCTCGCCGAACACGTCGAAGTTGCGGTTGTCCGACGCCGAGCCGTCCGACCGGGCCGCCGAGGCGTGCCAGCGCTGGCCGAGGACGTTCATCCACCGGTTCTGGTAACCGCGCGCCACGCCGAGCCGGAGGCGTCCCTTGCAGAACTGGTCGAGCAGCGCGACGTCCTCCGCGGCCCGGATGGGGTCCCAGGCGGGCAGCACGAGGCCGAGGGGCGCCAGCAGGATGCGCTCGGTGCGCGCCGCGAGGTCGGTGAGGACCATCAGCGGGTTGACCGAGAACTCGAAGCCCTCCGAATGGAAGTGGTGCTCGGTCATCATGAGGGCGTCGAAGCCGATCTGGTCGGCGTGGACGGCGATCTCGCGGACCTCGTGCAGCAGCTTCTGGTACGACTCGGTGTCCCGGCCGATCGGGCGCCTGGCCCGGGCGTTCTCCTCCTGGCTGTACCCGGAGCCGGGGATCTGCGGGTTGAGCATTATGGAAAATTTCACGGCAAACGTCTCCTCATGCGCGAGCGCCGGCGAGCGCCTTCAGCCAGTTGTTGACGACGAGGAGGAACTCCGCCGGGCGTTCCTCGTGCAGCCGGTGGCCGCTGCCCTCCCAGACCACGGTCCGCGAGCGGGGGTCCTTGAACAGGCCCGACTCCCAGGCGGCCTGACGGGGGTCGAACCAGAAGCTCAGCACCGGGCGGTCCCTGCGTGCCAGGTAGCCGTCGGAGCCGGGCCGCACCCCGATCGCGCCGGGCACCGCGAACATCGCCTCGAACGCCTCCACGAGCACGTGGGGCGGAGTGGCGAGCGTGCGCCTGCGGTGCCACTCCCTGATGAGCGGGGGAGTGGCGGGCGTGTACGACCACCGGTCGATCTCGACGGCCACGGCGCCGGTGTCCCCGTCGCGCAGGGCCGCCACCATGGCGGGGAAGCCCGAGGCGAGCGGTTCGGCGAAGCCGTACCCGGGATCGACCGTCACCAGCGCGCGCACCGCCTCGGGATGCTCGACGGCCAGATGGGAGACCACCTGGCCGCCCATGGAGTGGCCGACGGCCACGACCGGGCCCGTGCCGAGCCCGGTGAGCAACTCGGCGAGGTCGGCGGCCATCCGGCGCGGGGTGTTGCCGGTGTCGCGGGAGGAGGAGTATCCATGGCCTCGGAGGTCGACGGCGATGACGCGGTGCCGCTCACGGAGCTTCGGGATGTGATGTGACCATTCATGGGAGTCCGACCCCCATCCGTGGACGAGCAGCAGCACCGAGCCGTGACTCGCGCGATCGGTGTCACCCGGGTCGCTCGTGTCATCCGTATCATCCGTATAGAACAGCCGCACGCCGTCGACATCGGCGAATGCCATTTGAGCGCCCTTCCTATGAGGACTTCCCGCCAGGCAAGCTACCCTAGGAATGCTAACCGAGCAATCGCTTGTTTAACCACGCGGGGTTCGTCACAGGGTTCTTGAGGGAGAGGACGGCGTCATGCGGCTGGGCGTCACGATGTTCACCACCGATCAGGCCATGCCCGTCGCCGAGTTGGCACGAGCGGCCGAGGAGCGGGGTTTCTCCTCGCTGTACGTGCCCGAGCACACCCACATCCCCATCTCCCGCAGGACCCCGCCCGCCTCCGGGCAGGACGTGCTGCCCGAGGAGTACAAGCGGACCCTCGACCCGCTGGTGGCCCTCGCGTACGCGGCGGCCGTGACCGAGCGCCTCACCGTCGGCACGGGCATCATGCTCGCGGCGCAGCGCGATCCCCTCGTCACGGCAAAGGCCGTCGCCACCCTCGACCACCTGTCGGGTGGGCGCTTCGTCCTCGGTGTCGGTTTCGGCTGGAACGTCGAGGAGATGGAGGACCACGGCGTGTCGTACGGCTCGCGCCGTGACGTCGCCCGTGAGCACGTACTGGCCATGAAGGAGCTGTGGAGCCGGGAGGTCGCCGGCTTCGAGGGACGGCACGTGCGCTTCGAGCCGTCCTGGTCGTGGCCGAAGCCGGTCGGCGGGCCACCGGTCTACATCGGGGGCGCGGCGGGCCCGAAGATGTTCGCGCACGTCGCGGAGTACGCCGACGGCTGGATACCGATAGGCGGCAAGGGCGTGAAGGACGCGCTCCCGGCCCTTCGCGAGGCGTACGAGAAGGCCGGAAGGGACCCTGCGACGGTCAGGGTGATCCCGTTCGGGACCGTGCCGAGCCAGGGGAAGCTCGACTACTACGCCGGGCTCGGCATCGAGGAGGTCGTGTGCAGCCTCCCGGCCGCCTCCGCCGACACCGTGCTGCCGATGCTCGACGGCTACTCCTCCTTGCTCTGAGCCCGGGGCACCCACCACATCTGACCGCTCGCGATCTCGTGGTACACGTCGAGCAGGTCCTTCTGGGTGGTCACGCTCCGCGACTCGGCGGCGGCCCAGGTGTACACCCCGCGCGACATGGTCGAGGTCTCCTGCCGCACGCGCAGCGCGTAGACGCGGGCCCGGACCTCGTGCACCTTGTGGTCGCCCGGGTCGGCCTGCATCGCCAGCTCGGCCAGCTGGCACGCCAGCCGCAGGTCCCCGTCCGCCGCCGCGGTGGCGGCGCGCGCGGCGAGCACCGGGGCGCCCCCGGCGAGCTCGGCTAGGGCCGAGGCCAGCACCTCGTCGGGCGCCGGCTTGAGGTGCGCGGGGTTCCCGTCGTGCCAGCCGCCGTACAGCCGCCAGATGTTGCGCACGACGAACTCCGGCTCGTCGTAGTGCGGCTGAAGGTAGGGACGGTCCGCCAGCGCCTCGGGCGGTTTCACGGTGTGGATGATCTCGTCGAGGCGGGCGCCGGCGTTCATCATCTCCAGCGTCTGCTCGACCAGACTGTCCAGGTAGTCCGCCGTGTCGGTCAGCGCCTGCCGTACCCTGCCCGCCCCGGCGATGGGCAGGCCGTGGCCGGGCAGCAGCACCTCCGCGTCCAGGGCGGCCAACTTCCGCAGCGCGACCGCCCACTCGTCGGGGTACCGCTGCACCTTCTGCGGGTTGCCCGCGTTCGGGGTGACCCAGATGAACAGGTCGCCGGTCAGCAGCACCCCGCGCTCCGGCAGGAACGCCCAGGTGGCGTCGTCGGTCTCCCCGCGCGCGTGGTGCATCTCGAACGTGACGTCGCCGAGCGAGACCCGTATCTCGTCGCGGTAGGTCAGGTCGGGCTGCCGGTAGGCCGTCGGCCAGGTCATCTGGGTGAAGCCGAACTGCCGCTGGTTGATCACCGTGTTGTGGCCGGCCGTCCTGGCGTACCGGGTGAACCGGGCGGCGACGTTCTCGTGCGCGATGACGCTCGGGCGGGGGCCGTCCTCCGCGTCGAAGGGATCCATGCCCGCGACGTGGTCGAAGTGCCCGTGGGAGAAGACGGCGTAGCGGACTGGCTCATCCGACCAGGCCCTCATGGCCGCGTGCATGTTCCGCGCGTCCACGTTGTTGCCGGTGTCGAACAGAGCCAGGCCGCCATCGCCCCGGATGCCGTAGACGTTGCCGAACGCGGGCCACATGACCACGCGATCGGCCACCTCCTGCACCCCCCTCGAGCGCAGGTCCCGCAGCGGCACCTCCTGCGGCGTCACCGACCCGCCCCAAACACTGTCCGCATGGTCGAGGATCGGTGTTGTCATGGTCCAAGCCTGTCGCGGACACCCCGCCGGGCAGCAGTAGGGAGCTCCCTACACCTTGGATCTTTACCGTTCATCGACGGTCTCGTGAGCCGGGGACCTCCAGGCGGCGCTGCGGTGGATGAGTCTTTTGCGGAACGTGCGATTCCTCAAGGGGCGGAAGACTGAGAACCGGCTTGTCGCGCGGAGGGGGGAGGTGCTGGAATCCCACAGTGACCAACCCCTCGGCGGGAGAAGAATTCGCCGCCCTGCTCGCCCGGGTCAGTGCCGATCCCGCCGTCGCCGGGGCCGTACTCAGTGGGTCGCAGGCGCGGCAGGGCATGGCCACGCATCGGTCCGACTATGACGTCTATCTGATCACCGCTGATGGCGGCGCGGCCACCCAAGAGCGCCGTGATTCCCGGTTGGACGTCGTGGTCATGTCCCTGGAGGAGTTTCGCACGCATGCCATGCCAGGCTCCGGATGGGAGTGGAACAGGTACTCCTTCACCCATGCCCGCGTACTCAAAGACCGGGCGGACGGTCTCATCGGGGAACTGGTGTCCGTCAAGGGAACCCTGTCACCCGAGGAGGCCCACCAGACGGCCGCCGCCTCCCTCGGCGCCTTCGTCAACGCCGCCTACCGCTGGCTGAAGAACCACCGGGACGGACGCGCGACCGAGGCCCGCCTGGACGCCGCGGAGAGCATTCCTTATTTGCTCACCTGTGTGTTCGCCCTCCATCGCCGGGTCCGCCCCTATAACAAGTACCTGGGCTGGGAAATGCGGCACCATCCCCTCGGCCCCCTTCCGTGGAGCCACGACGAGCTGCTGCCACTTCTCGAAGCGGTCCTGTCGCACGCCACCCCGCAGGCCGCCCGCCGGCTCTTCCTCGACCTGGAACCGCTCGCGCGGGCGGCAGGTCACGGCTCGGAGCTGGACGCCTGGGGAGAGGACCTCCACCTCCTGCGATAGCCCGGAGCCCCCGAGTACAGGAGCACCCGGGTACAGGAGCACCCGAATACAGGAGCCCCCGAATAAGAGCAGTCAGACCTCGCCGCGTTCGTATGCCAGGGCCAGCTCGACGCGGGAGCGCAGGCCGGTCTTCGCGTACACGCGGGACAGGTAGACCTCCACCGTCTTGCGGCTGTAGTGGAGTTCGTCGGCGATCTGGGGGTTGGAGAGGCCGGTCGCGACCAGTTCGATGACGCGTCGTTCGACCGGGGTGAGCGCGGCGGCGGGGGCCGGGGCGAGACCGGCGTCCCTGAGGCGGCGGGCCGTCCGCTCACGCCACGGCGCCGCGCCGAGGTCGGTGAAGATCCCGTGCGCCCGTACGAGCTGGGCGCCGTCGCCGAGGGCTCCGAGGACGAGGCGTGCGCGGGCCTCCTCGAACCTCAGGCCGTCCGCCCTGGCCGCCTCCAGAACGGCCTCGGCCATCTCGACATCCTTGAAGACCGCCGCCGACGCCAGCTCGGAGATCATACGCGCCCGGGGCGTGCCGGTCCTGACGACGTCCGCCAGGGCGATGGCCGCCTCGCGGGCCGCGTCCAGCTCTCGCGCCGTGCTGTGCATGAGCACGCGGACGCCGAGCGCGCGGTGCAGGACGTCCGGCGGTCCGCTCGCGACCGCCTCATTGAGGAGCCGGGCGGCCGTCGTACGGTCTCCGAGGCCCAGCACCCGCCTGGCCTTGAACACGGCCCGCAGCGACAGGTGCTGCGGGCATTTCGGCGGGGGGTCGGCGAGGAGCGGCTCGGCCTCGTCGTACCTGCCTTGGTCGAGCAGGATGTCGAGCTCGATGTTGCGCAGCAGCGCCACGTTCTCCCAGAGTCCGGCGTCGGTGAGGGTGACCGCGTCGGACCGGATGTCACGCAGGGCGTGCTCCCACTCGCCGCCGAGCCGCCTTACCACGGCCATCGTGCGGGCGTGCTGGCCCGCGATGTCGTGCCAGCCGAGCCCTCTGTAGATCTGCCCGGCCTGGGCGAGCAGGTCCAGCGTACGGGTGCGCGCGCCGCCGCTGGCGAGGATGTGGGCCGCCGACTCCAGGGCGGCCAGCCGGCCCGCGGGCGGAAGCGCGGCCGAGGCCGACAGGAGGGTGTCCAGCGCGCGTTCGGTCTCCTCCCACCGGCCCTTGATGATCGCGTCGCCGGCGAGGGCGCTGAGGGTGATCACCAGGTCCTCCGGAGGACACCGCGGCACGGCCTCCCATGCCCGTTCCACGAGGCCGGCCGAGTCCAGGCCGAGCTGGGTGCTCACCACGGCCTGCTGGGCGAGCAGGGCGGCCGGGTTGTCGGCGAAGGGGAGCCGCTCGGCGGCGATCGACAGGGCCACGTCGTACTGGCCCATGGCACGGGCGGCGTTGAACGTCGTCTGCGCCATGCGCGTGTGACGGCGTCCTGGGGGCAGAACCGCGAGGGCCGCCCGCCCGGCGCGCAGCGCGTCCACGGGGCGGGAGCCCTTCCAGTACGACAGCGCCTGCCTGGCCAGCAGAACGCCGCGCTCGCCGGGCGGCGCCAGCTCGGCGGCCCTGCCGTACCAGTGGCCGGCGGAGAGCGGAGCGGTCCAGCGGGTCAGCTCGGCGGCGCGGAGCATGGCGGGCAGCGCCTGGGCGCTCGTGCCGCCCTCGGCGAGGTGGGTGGCCCACTCCAGGACCCGGCGCGTCCCGCTGAGACCCTGCCGGTGGAGCAGCTCGGCGATGCGGGTGTGGACCCGGCGCCGTTCGGCCGGGCCGAGGTCGGCGTAGAGGGCCTCGGCGACCAGCGGGTGGGCGAACTCGTACGTGCCCTCGCCGGCACCCACGACCAGGCCGTCCCTCACCAGCCCGTCGAACGCGCGCTCCGCCTCGGCGGCGTCGAGGCCGGCGACCTCGGCCAGCGCGTCCAGGTCGGCCATGCCGGCCGGACGGGTGCGGCGCAGAGCGGCGAGCACCTTGGCGAGGTTCCGGCCGCCCTGGTCGCGCTGGAACAGGCGGCCGAGTATCGCGCCCCTGCGCGGTCCCGGGTAGGCCGACTGGACCGCGCCGCCGTGTACGAGCGTCAGCACCGCCTCGCGGACGAACCACGGGTTGCCCCGGCTCTCGTCGTGGACGTGGCGCAGGATCGACTCGCTAGGGGTACGGCCGAGCAGGCTGGTCACCAGCGCGGTGACCTCGTCGAGTGACAGCGGGCTGAGCCGGACGGCCAGGTCGGCGTCCATCGCGGGCAGGCGTCTCGCCGTACCGGCGACGGCCAGGCCCCGTACCCGGCGGGGGAGGTAGGAGAGCACGCCGAGGGTGTCGGCGTCGGCCAGGTGCAGGTCGTCGACGGCGAGGAACGTACGGCCCGGCAGCCCCTCCAGCAGGTTGGCGGTGCGCACGACGGGGGCGGCGCCGGTGATGCCGAGCGCCGCCTGGTCGATGGCGTCCAGCAACTCCTTGAGCGGCTCGCGCGCGGCCGGGTCGGCGTGGAGGGGGCCGAGGGCGTCGGCGAGCGAGGCGTAGGCGAGGCCGCTTCCGAAGTCGCGCGCCTGGCCGTGGAGCACGCGGTAGCCCATGGACCTGGCGAGCGCCTCGGTCTCGGCCAGCAGGTGGGTCTTCCCGATGCCCGCCTCGCCGTGGATCAGCAGCGTCACGGGCGGATGGAGCAGCGCGGCCTCGAACCGGCGCAGGACGGCCGGCCGATCGGCAGGGTCAGGTGCGGGGCCGGGGATGGGGGTGGGGGCGTACGCGGAGGTGGGGGGTTCGTCCACGCGTCACCGGCCCTGGTCGCCGGCCAGGGCCGCGTCGTGGACGGCGAGGGCGGAGGCGAGCAGCGGTCCTCGTACCGTCTCCTGCGGAAGGTCGGTGGTCTTCACCACGGCGGACTGAAGGGAGCCCATGACCGCCCAGGCCCGGATCCGGGCGGCGCTGCCGGGTGACGGCCCGGCGAGCCGGGCGTAGATCTCGTCGCGGAAGGCCCGGATGGTCTCTCCCGGGGACCCGGGAGGAGCGTCGTCGGCTCCGCCGATATCCTCCATGAGCAGCCTTATCACGGCCCTATGGCGCACGACGAAATCCGTCAGCGGCTCGATGAAATGGCGCGGGTCGGCGCCGAAATCACCTCCGAGCAGCGCGAGCAGGTCGTCGGCCGCCGGTGCGATCAGTTCCGCGGCCAGCGTGTCCTTGGGGTGGAAGTGGTAGGCCACGGCCGTCTTGGTCAGCCCGACGCGGGCGGCGATGTCGGCGAGAGAGGTGGCGGCGTAGCCACGCTCGGCGAACAGCTGGCGCGCGGCGGCGAGGATCCGGCTACGGGTGTCGCCGCCACGGTCGAATGTGGTCATGGTCTCACTTCTCAGCGCGGTGGAGCATTTCAGGATAATCGCGCCTAAGCTCTTAAACGGACGTCCTGCACGGCCGTACAGAACCGGACGTTTCACGTGTGTTTCGGAATTAATCAATAGTGTCTGGGACGGTCACCGATGGCTAGCTTGCTTGGTCGATTGGGTGGTTGGTGCGCGCGCCACGGCCGCATCGTGCTCGCGGCGTGGATCATCCTCGCGGGGACGCTCACGCTGAGCACCGTGGTGTTCGGCCGTCCCGTCAACAGCAACGTCTCCATCCCGGGGACGGACGCCCAGCGCGCCCACGATCTCATGCGCGACGGCTTCGGCCCCGGGTACGACCCCGGCGGCACCGTTCAGCTCGTCCTGTACTCCAAGGACGGCTCGCTGCTGACCGCGGAGCGCAAGCGCGCGGTCGAGAAGGCCATGGCCGAGGTCCGCGAGGTCCCCCACGTGGTCCAGGTGGACGGGCCGTACCGCACGGGCGGGATCTCCTCCAACCTGGTGATCGGGCTCATCACCGTCCGGCTGTCCGGCAACGATTCGAGCAAGCTCGCGGAGACCTCGAAGCAGATCTCCGAGGCGGCGCAGCCCGTGCGGGAGATCGGCATCGAGGCGGTCCCGGCCGACAGCGGGACCCCCGCCGACAAGGAGATCAAGACCGGGTCCAGCGAGATCATCGGCGTGGCCTGCGCCCTGCTGGTGTTGCTCCTCGCGTTCGGCACGCTCGTCGCCGCGCTGGTGCCCGTCTTCACCGCGATCATCAGCCTCGGCGTCGGTCTCGGCGTCATCGGCGTGCTCGGTCACATCGTGGACGTGCCCAAGCAGGCGTCGGTCATGGCATCCATGATCGGGCTCGGCGTGGGCATCGACTACGCCCTGTTCCTGCTGTCACGGCACCGGAAGCTGCTCGCCGACGGCGTGCCCGTGCAGGAGTCCGTCCGCCGTACGACCGCGGGCGCGGGCGGCGCGGTGCTGTTCGCCGGGGGCACCGTCGTGATCGCGCTCACCGCGCTGATGCTCGCGGGCTTCCCGATGCTGCGCACGCTCGGCTGGATCACCGGTATATCGGTGGTGTGCGCGGTGCTCACCTCGCTCACCCTGGTGCCCGCGCTGCTCGGCCTCCTCGGCCACCGCATCAACGCGCTGCGCCTGCCGTTCGTCGGCCCCCGGCGCCGCAGCGCGCACGCCCCGGTGAACGGCTGGGCCGGGCTCGGCGCCTGGGTCGCACGGCGCCCGTGGCGGGTGCTCGCGGTCTCCGCGGTCGTGCTCGGCGCGCTCGCCGCCCCGGCCCTGGCGCTGAAGCTCGGCCCGGTGGACGACGGCTACGCCGACCGCGGGCAGCCCGCGCGGCGGGCGTACGAGCTGACGCAGGCCGGGTTCGGCCCGGGGAGCAACGGCCCGCTGATCGTCGTCGGCGAGCTGGACTCCAAGGTCGCGGCGGGCGACCCGCCGGCCCCGGTGGTGAATGACCTGAAGAACCGCCTGACGTACGTGCCCGGCGTCGCGCACGTGGCGCCCGCGAAGATCAACACTTCGGGGACGTCCGTGCTGTTCCAGGTGGTGCCGGAGTACGCCCCGAGCGACCCCCGCGCGGGGGACGTGGTCCGCGCGGTCCGCGGCCTGCACGTGCCCGGTGTGCGGCTGCACGTCGGCGGCGAGGTCGCGGGCATGGCCGACGCGAGCGACCGCATCGCCGAGCGCACCCCAGCCGTGATCGGCGTGGTCGTGCTGCTCAGCGCGCTGCTCCTGCTGTTCGCCTTCCGCGCGCCTCTGGTCGCGGCCAAGGCGGCGCTGATGAACCTCATCTCGCTCGGCGCGGCGTTCGGCGCGCTGGCCATCGTCTTCTCGTACGGGCTCGGCAGCGGCCTGGTCGGCATGGACCCGCCAGTGTCGATGGACGGGTCGTTCCTGACGACGCTCTTCTTCACGGTGCCCATCGACTCGTACGTGCCGCTCATGCTGTTCGCCGTGCTGTTCGGACTGTCCATGGACTACGAGGTCTTCCTGCTGACCTCGGTCCGCCAGGCGTACCTGCGCTCGGGGGACAACCGGCGGGCGGTCGCCGAGGGGCTCGGGGCGACGGGCCGGGTCATCACGTCCGCGGCTCTGATCATGGTGGTGGTGTTCGTCGCGTTCATCGCCTACCCGGACCCGCTGGTCAAGGTGTTCGGCGTGGGGCTCGCCGTCGCGATCGCCGTGGACGCGACGATCATCCGCGGGCTGCTCGTGCCGGCCACGATGGTGCTCCTGGGCCGGCTCAACTGGTGGTGCCCGCCCTGGCTCGACCGGATCCTGCCCAACCTGTCGATCGCCGACCACGCCGAGGACGATGACGAGCGACCGGTGACACAGGGCCCCGGCAAGGAGCTCGTGACCACCGGCCGGACCTGACCCCGTGCCCGGCGGGCACACGTCTGGGCACAAGGACGTCCGCTGGGCTACGGGACGTCCGTGCGGTCGCGGGCCGCGATGGCCAGGGCGATGAACTCCCGGAAACGGGTGAACTGCTCGGAGTCCATCTGGAGCCTCACCCCGTTGACGACGTCGTCTCCGTTCCTGGCGCCGAGGCTGACCCGGAACCCATCGCCGCGCGGTTTCACGTCCACCCCGAGGAACGCCACGTGGTAGCGCCTGCTCTCGGACAGGGTGCGGTGGAAGACCTCAAGGGTCCTGCCGTCCTGCACCAGGATGTAGTCGCCGAGCTCGAACTCCGTCGCCATGTCCCTTGCTCTCCGCCGCCCGCCGAACCGATGCCGACAGTACCGCGCCGGGGCCCCCGGCCGAAGACGATGACTCAGTCGAACACGATGACGCTGCGGGCGACGGCGCCCCCGCGCACGTGCTCGACCGCCCGGTTGATCTGGTCGAGGGGGACGCGCTCGCTGACCAGGCCGTCCAGGTCGAGACGGCCGCGCAGGTACTGCTCGGCCAGCATCGGCAGGTCGCGTATGGGGGCCGCGTCGCCGCCCTGGGTGCCCATCAGGCGGCGGGAGGCGAACAGCAGGGAGGCCTCGACGCCGACGGTGGTTCCGGCGGGCGGGCTGCCCACCATGACCGTCGTGCCCCCGGGCCGGGTGGCCGCGAACGCCGTGGCGAGCACGCCCGCCACGCCCGTGACGTCGAAGGCGTAGTCGACGCCGCCCCGCACGATGCCGCCCACCTGCGCGGGCAGGTCGTCCACCAGGATCGTGTGGGTCGCGCCGAACTTCCCCGCGAGCGCCAGCTTGGGCTCGGCGACGTCCGCCGCGATGATCGTCGTGGCCCCGGCCAGGACGGCTCCCTGAACGACGTTGAGCCCGACGCCGCCGCAGCCGGCCACAAGGACGCTGGACCCGGGCCGTACCTCGGCCACGTTGAGCACCGCGCCTACCCCGGTGACCACCGCGCAGGCGAGCAGGCACATCAGGTCCATGGGCGCGTCCTTGGCGATCTTGACACACATGCGCTCGCCGACGACGACGTACTCGGCGAACGAGCCGATGCCGATCATCGTCTTGGCGGGCGTGCCGTCGACGCTCAGGCGGGTGGTGCCGTCGCCCATCGTGCCCATGATGGCGGCCATCCGCGCCGGATCCCCGCACAGGTGGAAGCGGCCCGCGCCGCAGTCGCGGCAGCGCCCGCAGGGACCGTTCATCGCGACGATGACGTGGTCGCCCGGCCGGAGGGAGGTCACGCCCTCGCCGACGCTCTCGACCACGCCCGCGCTCTCGTGGCCGAGGACGAAGGGAAGCTCGCGCACGACGGGGCTCTTGCCGTCCAGGGCCTTGATGTCGGAGCCGCACACGCCGGAGGCCGCGATCTTGACCCGCGCCTCGCCGGGGCCGGGGGCGGCGATCTCGATGTCCCGGATCTCCATCTCGGACCCGAACTCGGTCAGTACGGCTGCGCGCATCAACATCCGCCGGGCTCCGTCCCACCTGTGTCCACGCGTCTTCATGGCTCTGGTCCGAACGCTAGCGAGGCGGTGTGATCAAAGCAAGCAATTGCTTGGCATGGGACGGCCTCGCCCGGGGTCCATTGACACCCTCACAGCTCGAACCTACTCTGCGTGCGACCAAACGTGCGCTAGTTTGGGCCGCGATCTACGGAGGACATGTGGATCTGGACTTCACACGGGCGGAGCAGGACTTCCGGGCCGAGGTGCGCGGCTGGCTGGCGGCGCACGTGCCGGATCCTCCGCTCCCCTCCATGGACACCGCCGAGGGCTTCGAGGCGCACCGGGAGTGGGAGCGCCTGCTCGCCGCCGAACGCTACTCCGTCGTCAGCTGGCCACGCGAGTACGGCGGGCGGGACGCGTCCCTGGTCGAGTGGCTGATCTTCGAGGAGGAATACTGGGCGGCGGGCGCGCCCGGCAGGGTCGGCCAGAACGGCATCTTCCTGCTCGCGCCCACCCTGTTCACCACGGGGACCCCCGCCCAGCGCGACAGGTTCCTCGGCAGGATGGCACGGGCCGACGACGTCTGGGCCCAGGCCTGGTCGGAGCCCGAGGCCGGCAGCGACCTCGCCTCGCTGCGCTCGCGCGCCGAGCGGGTGGACGGCGGCTGGCGCCTGTACGGGCAGAAGACCTGGAGCTCCCGGGCCGGCTACGCGGACTGGGCCTTCGGCCTGTTCCGTTCGGATCCCGGGTCCTCCCGTCATCGCGGCCTCACCTACTTCATGTTCCCGCTCCGCGACGTCACGGTCCGCCCGATCGCTCAGCTCGACGGCGAGCACGGGTTCGCCGAGCTGTTCTTCGACGGCGTCTTCGTCCCGGACGATCAGGTGCTCGGCTCGCCGGGGGAGGGCTGGCGCATCGCCATGGCCACGACCTCCTCCGAACGCGGCCTCACGCTGCGGAGCCCCGGCCGCTTCCTGGCCACCGCCGACCGCCTCGTACGGCTGGCGCGCACGCTGAACCCCGATCCCGTGCTCGCCGACCAGGTGGCGCGGGCCTGGCTCGACGCCGAGGCGTACCGTCTGCACACCTTCGGCACCGCCCGCAGGCTCGCCGCGGGAGAGGAGATCGGCTCGGCGTCCAGCATGGGGAAGGTCTTCTGGTCCGAGCTCGACGTGCGCATGCACACCCTCGCCCTCCAGCTCCTCGGCCAGCGCGGGCTCCTCTCCGGCGGCGCGCCCGACTCCGCGGACGGCGGGCGGTGGCTCGACGGCTTCCTGTTCTCCCTCGCCGGCCCGATCTACGCGGGCACCAACGAGATCCAGCGGAACATCATCGCCGAGCGCGTCCTCGGACTGCCGCGATGAACTTCGCGTTCAGCGACGACCAGCTCGCCCTCGCGGTCACCGTCAGGGACGTGCTCCGGGCACACTGCCCCGCGCGGGCCGTACGGGAGGCGGGGCTGGGCGGCGACCGCACGCCGGCCTGGTCACACCTGGCGAAGGCCGGGCTGTTCGGGATGCTCGTCCCCGAACACCACGACGGCATGGGGCTCGGGATGACCGACGCGGTGCTGGCCTTCGAGGAGACGGGAAGGGCCGCCCTGCCCGGCCCCGTCGCCGAGACCGTCGCCGCCGCGCCCGTACTCCTCGCCGCCGACCCGGCCGCGGCCTCGTCGGCCCTGCCGGGGGTGGCGGCCGGCACGACGATCGTGAGCGTGCGCCTCGGCGACCAGGTGTACGCCCCGGACGCCGACCTCGCGGACCTGCTGATCCTGGAGGAGGACGGCGAGCTGTACGCCGTGCCGGCGGGCGGCGCGCGGCTCACTCCCCAGCCGGGCGTGGATCCGGTCCGCAGGCTGTTCGCCGTCGCCTTCGACCCCTCGCCCGGAGCCCGCCTGGCGCACGCGGGACCCGGCGCCCTGCGGGGGGTGACGGTCGCGGTCGCGGCGCAGCTCATCGGGCTGGCCCGGCACCTGCTGGAGACGACGGTGGGCTACGCGAGGACGCGAAGGCAGTTCGGCGCGGCCGTCGGGACGTTCCAGGCGGTGAAGCACCAGCTCGCCGACGTCGCCATCGCGATCGACTTCGCCGCGCCGCTCGTCTACGCGGCGGCGCTCGCCGCCGACCGCGACCTGCCCTCGGCCGACCGGGACGTGAGCGCGGCCAAGGCGGCGGCGGGCGAGGCGGCCGACCGCGCCGCCCGGGTCGCGCTCCAGGTCCACGGGGCCATCGGCTACACCGACGAGCTCGACCTGCGGCTGTGGCTCGCCCGCGTCTGGTCGCTCGCGTCGGCCTACGGGAACACGGGCCTGCACCGCTCGCGCCTCAGGTCGGCGATCCTCGGCACCCCCGAGCTGCGGAGATGGCCGTGACCGCGGGGGCGGGACCGTGAGGTTCGGCGTCCCGCTCGGCCTGCTGCACCCGGCGGCCTGGAAGGACGCGGCCGTGGCCGCCGACGAGCTGGGGTTCGAATCGGTATGGCTGCCCGAGCATCTCGTCTTCGCCACGGACCTGTCGCAGGCCGTCTATCCCGGAACCGAAAGGCCGGGCATCTCACCGGCGACCCCGCTCTTCGACGCGCCCGCCTACCTGTGCTGGCTGGCCGCCCTCACCTCACGGGTGCGGCTCGGCACGGCGGTGCACCTGTACGCCCTGCGGCACCCGTTCGTCTCGGCCCGCGCCTTCGCCACCCTGGACGTGGTCTCGGGAGGCCGGGCGATCTGCGGGGTGGGCGCCGGGTGGTATCCGGGGGAGTGGCTGGCGGCGGGCGTGGACTTCGCGACGCGCGGGCCACGGCTGGACGAGGCCATCGAGGTGACCAGGCGGCTCTGGTCGGAGCGGGTCGTGGCGCACAGCGGGAGGTTCTTCGCCTTCCCGGAGGTCGCCTTCGAGCCCAAGCCGGTCCAGGAGCGGCTGCCCATCCTCGCGGGGGGCGAGTCGGTCGCGGCGCTGCGCCGGGCGGCCACCCTGTGCGACGGCTGGATCAGCATGCCGCACACGCTGGAGTCGATCCGTCCCCGGCTCGACCGGCTCACCGCCCTGCGGCGCGCCCACGGCTCGGCGGATCCCTTCTCCGTCACCGTGCACGCCTACTCGCTGTCGGGGCCAGGCGAAGTCGGCGGCTGGGAGGCGCTCGGCGTGGACCGCATGATCGTCCGGCCCTGGACGCGGGGCCGCGAGGCGGTGGCGAGGCTGGCGGAGTTCGCCGCCCGGTACGGCCTCGGCGACCGGGCCGTGGACTGAGCGCCCGGCCCTCGCCGGGCGGCGGCGAGCGCCAGCCGTACGGAGGCGCGCGTGATCTTGAAGTAGGCGACCAGCACGAGGGCGGCGATCAGCAGGGGGACCACCAGCGCGCCCATGCCGGGGTCGGCCTGCCGGGGCGCGGGGCCGGTGGGGACCGACGGCATCCGGAACTCCGCCGCCGTCAGCCTCATCGCGGACGCGGCGTCCTTCTGCGAGGGGCCCGCGAGCGAGGCGCCGGTGAAGGAGGCCTTCGCCAGGACGGGCTGGGCGGCCATCTTGGCCTGGACCTTGCCGGGGTAGCCGTAGCCGACGACGTAGCTCTGGTCCCTGACCTTCTCCCGGACGAACTGGCCGTCGACGTTCCCCTCGATCGTGTGGATGGTGTCACCGTCGACGGAGAGGACCATGCCCACGTGGTCGATGTAGTCGACGACGTCCGAGCCTCCCCAGTCGAAGAACACCACGGCGCCCGGCTCGGGGGTGGAGCCCCAGGCGTCGTGGTCGATGAACCACTTCGCGTGGTCGACGGTGTAGGCGAACTGGCCGAACCACTTGTCGTAGCCGAGCTTGTGGGCCGCCCACGACAGGAACATGTCACACCAGGGCTGGGCGGAGTAGTCGGAGTCGAACTCGACCGTGTTGCCGTACCAGTCTCCGAACTTGGTGTAACCGCCACCCTGCTCGCTGTAGCCGAGCTGGGTCTTGAGCAAATCAAGGATCTTCTGGACTTCAGGCGACATAGGAAGTGAGGGACCTTCCGCTTGTACGACCGACGCTGGGGCACGTCGGGTGTTCCGTGCTGTGGTGGAGGACGTTAGTCAGGAAAAGCCCAGGTCAAAAGGGTGCCAACTTGACCCTCGCTTGGCGTCCCCACGGGGGCCGCTCGCCCGGAAGCCCGTGCCCGTAGGGGTTTCCGTCCCGGTACGGCCCGTCGGCGCGACATTCCTCGAATGGGATTCTTTTACCCAAACATGACTAAAGCGGTCAGATTCGAATGTCGTTCGGTGACGCGCCCTAGAATCGGCGTCATGATGCCCGATCTCGTGACGCCCCAGGAGTCCGATGGCGAGGCCCGTCTCGCGGCCCTCGCCGTGCTCGCCCAGCAGGTGCGGGACCTCGTCGACGCGGTCGTGGTGACGGACGTGCCCGAGGACGAGCTGACGTCGGTGACCGCCGGCCTCGTGGCGCTGACCGAGCGGCTGAACGCCACCCGGCGCGCGGCCCCGCTCCCGCACGAGTTCGGCCCGGACGGCCGCTTCCGGCACATGGGCAACGCCGTCACCGGCGAGTGCAACCCCCACGCGCTCCCGCTCGTCATCGACAGGCCCGCCGAAGGCGGATCCAGGGCCGAGGTGGTCTTCCGGCCGGCCCACGTGGGGCCGCCCGCCTCGGTGCACGGCGGCGTGACCGCCATGATCCTCGACCACCTGCTGGGAGACGCGGTCGCCACGTCCGGCAGGGCGGGGGTGACGGGCACGCTGAGCATCAGGTACCGGCGGCCCGCCCCCTACGGCGAGCCGCTGGTGGCCTCCGCGGGCGTCTCGCGCGCCGAGGGGCGCAAGACCTGGGCCGAGGGCACGATCGCCTCACAGGACGGGACGACCCTGGTCGAGGCCACGGGCCTGTTCATCACGCCCACCCAGTGGGTGAGCGGCGACGAGCCCGTCGAAGGGGCCGTCAACGCCTGACGCGCGTGAGCGGCGGGTGAGCCCCTCACGCGATCAGGACGCCGGAGAGGGCGTGACGCCGGGTGTGGCGGGCGCCTCGCCGACGGGCACGTGGAGCTGCTGCGCCAGCCACGGCAGGGCCTGCGGGACCTCGCGGTTCCACGTGTTGAAGTTGTGCCCGCCGCTCGGCAGGATCAGCGAGGACGCCTGCATCGGGGGCTTCACCGCGTCCAGGAACGCCAGCGTCGTCTTGTAGTTCGACTCGCCCTTCCTGCTGCTGGTCACCAGCACGGAGATTGGCGGGTGGGGGAGGTTCGCCAGGCGCCACATCAGGTCGTTCTCGTCCTGGAGCCTCCGGCTGCCGCCGAACAGGTCACCGGTCGTGGCGTCGATGGGCGCCTTGAAGTAGCCCGAGAGGGACACCGCGCTGGAGAAGGCCTCCGGATGGCGCATGCTCATCTTCAGCGCGCAGTATCCGCCCGTGGACCCGCCGAGAACGCCCCAGTTGGCGGCGTCGGTCCCCACGCGGAAGGCGCCGGCCATCGAGTCCCGCAGGTCCTTGGTGAAGTACGTCTCGACCTGGGGGCCGCCGGGCACGTCCATGCACTCGGTGTCGCGGGGCGGCGCCACGGTCGGGCGCATCAGCACCATGATCGTCGGCACCATCTCGTTGCGGTCGATCGCCTTGGCGGCCACGGTCGGGATGTTCATGCGGGTGACCAGGTTGCGGGCGTCGCCCGGGTAGCCGGTCAGCGCCAGGATCGCCGGGAAGCGCGTGTGGGCGAACCTCTTCTCGAAGTACTGCGGGGGCAGGTACACGTACGCGGGGGAGCTCAGCTTCGAGGTGGCCCCCGAGATGACGACCTGCTCCAGCCTGCCCCCGGAGTGGCCCTTCTTGGTGGTGATCAACGGTACGTGCGCGCTGCTGATGATCTGGACGCCCTTGGACGGCGACGTGCCGGGATCCCCGTGCCCGGTCTCGGCGTCGGTCACGATGGGCGCGGCGGAACCGCCGTCGGTGCCGAAAAGGTCGCTCCAGCTACTGTAGAAGCCGAAATAGTTGTTCATGACGAGCGCGAGCGCGAAAAGGGTGAGAACCTGGTTTCCCAGAAGAACTCCCACACGCCCGATAACGGCCGGCCAGGTGCGTGCGCTCAGCCTCGGCCAAATCCACCAGACTGACGCGACGAGCGCTGCTACTGAGAGCAGGCCCACCAGAAGCTCCAGCTTTGTTGCTGTGAGTCCCAATCTAACTCTCCCCCGGTCTTGGTCCCACACCCAGCATCTTTTAGGGTAGTGCCCAGCAAAAGTTACTCAATCGATATAAGGCCAGGGTAAGGATGTATCACTTCCCGGATGCACAACGCACGGACCTCACCCTCTAGTGTGTCTTGACGTGAGGGATCGGACACGCCTTTCGCGAATGCTGGCGTCGCGCTCGTGGGTGCCGGCGGCAGCCGGATACGCCGCGCTCGCCATCGGGATACTCGACATCGTCAGAGGTGTGGTTCCGCATTTCCGCCGGAGCCGCGTCAGCGCCATCGCGGGCATCCTCCCGGGCACGGTCACCACGCTCGCCGCGGCGGCCTCGATCCTGGTGGGAGTGCTGCTCGTCATGCTCGCCCACGCCCTGCGCCGCCGTAAGGTGCGGGCCTGGCGGGCCGTGGTGGTGCTCCTGCCCCTTGGAGCACTGGTGGAGGCCCTGCGCTGGCGGCACTCCGCCACCGCCGCCATCAGCCTGGTGCTTTTCATCGTTCTCCTGATCAATCGGCGTGAGTTCCATGCCCTGTCGGATCCCCGGTCACGCTGGCGGGCCCTGTGGAACTTCCTCGCGCTCGGCCTGCTCGACATCGTCATCGGCTGGGTCATCGTCGGCGTGCACCCGGCGATCATCGTGGGCGAGCCGACCAACGGCGAGCGGTTCCAGCATGTTCTCCTCGGTCTCTTCGGCATGGAAGGGCCGGTCCAATACTCTCTCGACCGTACCGCTGACCTGGTGTATTACTCGCTGGCTGGGCTCGGCGCGCTCACCGCGATCACCACGCTCTACCTCGCGCTCCGTCCTGAGAGGCCCGTGGCGGCGCTCAGCGCCGACGACGAGAAGCGGGTGCGCGGCCTGCTCGCCCGCCACGGAGAGCTCGACTCGCTGGGCTATTTCGCGCTGCGGCGCGACAAGAGCGTGATCTTCTCCCCCTCGGGCAAGGCCCTGATCGCCTACCGCGTCGTCGCGGGCGTGATGCTCGCCAGCGGCGACCCCGTGGGCGACATCGAGGCGTGGCCGGGGGCGATCAAACGCTTCATGGAGGAGGTCGGGCGGCACGCCTGGGTCCCCGCGGTCATCGGGTGCAGCGAGGCCGGGGGCGAGGTCTGGACCCGCGAGGCGGGGCTGTCCGCGCTGGAGATCGGCGACGAGGCGATCGTCGAGGTCGCCGACTTCACCCTCGAAGGCCGCACCATGCGCAACGTCCGCCAGATGGTCAACCGCACCGAGCGGGCGGGCTACAAGTGCCTGGTCAGGCGCGTCCGCGACCTCAGCGAGGAGGAGAAGGAGCAGATCCGCACGGCCGCCGACGCCTGGCGCGGCACCGAGACCGAGCGCGGGTTCTCGATGGCCCTCGGCCGCTTCGGGGACCCCGCCGACGGCGACTGCGTGGTCGTCACGGCGCACAAGGCGAGCGAGGACGGCAGGAGCCTGCCAGGAGGCGACATCCGGGCGATCCTCCACTTCGTCCCCTGGGGCGCCAACGGCATCTCCCTCGACCTGATGCGCCGCGACCGCGACGCCGACCCCGGGCTCAACGAGCTGCTGATCGTCAAGGCCCTGCAGGCCGCGCCCACCATGGGCGTGACCAGGGTCTCCCTCAACTTCGCCATGTTCCGCTCGGCGCTCGCACGGGGCGAACGGCTCGGCGCGGGCCCGGTGCTGCGGGCCTGGCGGGGCCTGCTGGTGTTCCTGTCGCGCTGGTTCCAGATCGAGTCGCTGTACAAGTTCAACGCCAAGTTCCGGCCCTACTGGGAGCCGAGGTTCCTGGTGTACCCCACGGCCCGCGACCTGCCGCGCATCGGCATCTCGGCGCTCCAGGCCGAGGCGTTCCTCACCGTCGGCATGCCCAAGCTGCCCTTCGGGCGCAAGCACCGCTCCGGGTCGCTCCCGCCCGGTCCCACCCCATCCGGCGGTCCGCTACCGGTTTCGCCGTAAAAATCGGGGAAAAATTCGTTTATAGCGGGCTTGCTGAGTGGTTACAGTTCGCATGCGACGTGAAACGCACGGGAAACACGGTGTGTCAGGCATCGAGCATCATAAAGCCGCATTTCTGCGACGATAACGATCTGAACGCGCATCGGCGTCATCTGCCGGACGTGAATGATAGTGACGAGCATTCCGGTTATCCGATGGAAAGGGCGGCCCTCCGCGTTAACCGTGCGCTGATCTAAGTTAACCGGACGCTGATATGCGCGCCCGCGCGAAACGCCGGGGAAAGGCGTCGTCCCGCCCCCCACTGAACTGTGCCGATCACGATGCTACCGCTTCTCCCAGGAGCTAGGACTATCAACTCAATGAGGCATCATCTCGGGCGATCTTCGCTTAAGGTAAGCAACACGTTAATGCTGCGCCAAGCTGCCGTTGACCCGGCTGCTTTTACCGTGAGGTCGGCGATCCGGTCGCGATCCCAGTAGGAGCCGATCATGCGGCAGGCCCGGCGCGTGTGCCGTCTCGCGGCCTTGTCGCCGCGACGGCGTGACCATCGTGGTAGCTCCCCCCTGGAGGATTGGCCGGTGCCGACGTCGGTTCGACCCGTCTCCCTGCCGCCGATGACGAGGCGGCCGGAAGTCCACCTCCCGCCCCGGCGCGCGCGCCTCGCCGGGCACGCGGGACTCGTCCTGATCGCCCTCGCGATCGCCGTCATGCTGGCCGTGGCCCTCCTCGGCCCGTCCGCGGCGGTGCCCGAGCTCGGCGGCGGCGATCCGCCCTGGTCGTTCCGGGCCGCCCCCGAGGACGCGCTGGTGATCCAGCTCTGCTGGACGGTCGTCATCGCCGGCGGGCTCGGCGTCGGCGTCGCGCTGTACGGGCTGCGCCGCGGGTGGCGTCCCGCGCGCGGGCTCCTGCTCGCCGGCACGGTGACCTCCGTCGTCGCCCTCGCGCTCGTACCCCCCGCCGGGTCGACGGACGTGCTCAACTACGCGGTCTACGGTCGCATCGCCGCCCTCGGGCAGGACCCGTACGTGACCACCCCGGCGTGGCTGCACGAGATCGGGGACCCGGTCGGCGAGCTGGCCCCTCTCGCGTGGCGCCACGCCCCATCGGTGTACGGGCCGCTGGCCACATGGGCGCAGTTGGCGGCCTCGCGGCTCGGCGGCGGTTCGATGGCGGGCACCGTGCTGGCGCTCAAGCTGATGACCGCCCTCGCCTTCCTGCTGTCCGCCATCGTCCTCGACCGGCTGGCGGGGCCCGGCCGCGAGAGGCGCGTCCGCGTCCACCTGCTGTGGAGTCTCAACCCGCTGATGCTGTGGCACGTCGTGCTGGGCGGCCACGTCGACGGCCTCGGAGTGTTCCCGCTGCTCGCGGCCTTCCTGGCGCTGCGGCGGGGCGGAGCGGTCGCGGGCCTTGTGGCCGGGGCCCTGCTCGGCGCGGCGGCCGCCGTCAAGGCGCCGTTCATCCTCGCCGGGGCGGGCCTGGCGTGGGCGGCCCGCCGGTCGGCGACCACGTTCGCCGGCATGGGCATGGGCGTGCTCGCGGCGCTGGTCGGGGCGTACGCGACGCAGGGCCCGGAGGCATTCGGCAACGTGGCCGGCAAGATCGGCTCTCACTCGCTCGCGGACCCGTGGCGCGTGATCACCGACGCGCTCGGCCTCGGGATGGAGCCGTCGGCCCTGGAGGGAAGGCTCGCCCTCGGCGCCGCCTTCCTCATCGGGCTCCTGCTGTGCTGGCGGCTTCCCCCCGGGCCGCCTGACCTGCCCTCCGTACGCCCCGCGCTGGCGTGGTGCCTTTGCTGGCTGCTCACCTCACCCGTGCAGCATCCCTGGTACGACGCGCTGCTGTTCCCCCTGCTGGCCCTCATGCCGGCCTGCCGACTCGACGGGCTGCTGGTCGCCCGAGGGGTGGTGACCGGCCTCATCTACCTGCCCGGGGCCTCCGGCGTCCTGCGGCCCAGCGCGATGTCCCAGTGGATCTCCGAGACCTACCGGCCGTGGGTCGCCCCGCTGGCCGCGGACCTCATCATCCTCTGCGTGATCGTGCTGAGCCTGGCGGGCGCCTTCCGCTCGCGGACGCTCAGGCGATGAGGCGGGCGGCGTGCAGGCGCTCGTCCAGGGCCGCCACGCTGCGGGTGCGGTGCCACGGGCCGAGCTTCTCGCGGGTCTCCACGACCGAGCGGACCAGGCGCGGGGAGGTGTTGTGCCCGGCCAGGCGTGCCGCCTCGCCGAGCTCCTCGCACGCCTTCTCGATGTCGCGCAGGTGGAGGTGGGCCTGTGCCGTCTTGAGGCGGATGTAGGCGACGTTGCGCACGAAGGCGGGGTCGATGCCGGCCGCCGCGGTAGCCGCCACCTGGAGCGCCTGGGCCGGGTCGCCCGTGTCGAGCAGGCAGCCGGTCTTGGTCGAGAGGTACTGGCCCTCCCCGTAGAAGGGGACGAGCCGGGCGCCCGGATCGCCGGCGTCGGCTCCGTGGAGCTCCCGCTGGGCCTGGTCCACCGACCGGAAGCAGCGCGTGTGGTCCTTGCGGCGCTCGCCCTTGGCCGAGCGCCTCACCACGGCGGCGTACGCGCGGGCGCCGACGTCGCAGGCGTAGGCGGTCAGGAGCTTGCTGCCCGCCCGCTGGCCCCAGGCCAGGGCGCCCAGCGCGTGCTCGACCCCGAGGCGTGGATCGCCCCGCCAGGTGGCGAGCTGGCTCCAGTTGGCGAGGACCATGCTGCACATGGCGTCGTCGTCGGCCTGGTGCGCCGCGTTCCTCGCCTGCGAGTAGTAGTAGTCGGCGCCCTTGAAGTCGTTGAGGTTGAACAGCATCCACGCGTTGCAGCGGCGGATGTCGGCGAGCAGCGAGAGTAACTTCGACCGCATCTGCTCCGGCGCCCCCGCGGAGAGCAGCGAGACGACGAGGTGCTCCTGGGCGAGCACGGTCGCCACGGTCACCTGGGGCCCGAGCGCGTCCTCCTGGCGCATGCAGTGCCGCAGCACCGCGTCGATATGCCCGATCGTCGCGTCGTCGACCCGGTTCGGGCTGGCCGCCGCCATCGTCACGCGCTGCGACTCGTCACTGTCGAGCCGGTCGAGGACCGGCGAGGCGTAGGCGGAGGTGGCGGCCGCTCCGATCAGCGCGAGAACGTCACGTCGATTCATCTGCGTTGCCCAATCCGTGAAGGCGTGGACGAGTTGCTGGAACTCCCGATCACGCAGTTCTCCTGGAGACATCGGCTCACGGAGCGGCTGAGTGGGCAAAATGCCCTTAATGTCGCTAAATGTGAGGCTAACGGTGGTTGGTGCGGGCGGGACATCCCGCCTGCGGGGGACATTCGCGTTCTGGTCGCTCTCTGTGTGGTCCTCGCCGTCGACGAGGTCGCACGCCCGGCATCCGTAGATGCGGGCCAGCCGGTTGAGCCCGGCGACCGGAGGCTCGTTGCCGGTGAGGCCGGGCCACGCCTCCCATGAGCCGAGCTTGCGGACGCTGAACGGCTCGGACGGCCACAGCGCCTTCCACTCGTCCACGACGCGGTCCTGCGTGAAGCGATGGGCCTCCCGGAAGGCCTGCCGCGAGTTGAGGCGGTAGCGCCGCTGGTACTCTCGGGCGATCTCGGCCCAGGTCGACCCCCTTTCGCGAAGCTCGGCGGTAAGGCGGTCCATCTCCTCTTTGAGGCTGCGTGGCTTACGTGGCATCGCGTACCCTCCGACCCCCGTGGATGCGTATTGCCGACACCGAGAGTAGCCAGAACAATCAATCGGCTACGGAGGGTTGTCAGGAATCGGCGGCCAGAGCGCCGGTTTCTGTCCCCACAGGGCGTCCGGGCGCACGCTCCCTCGCCCGGCCCTACAGACGCACCCCTTCCGAGCGCCTGTTGAGGCGGACGCCGCCCGCCTGAAGGTAAAGGTCCGCCCCGTTACGCAGATCCCGCCGATCCACTGCGGGGGGCCGTCACGAGGCCGATGCGTCCCCGAGCGAAAGGCCAGGGAGATTCGTGATGACCGGCATCCCATCCTGCCCCTGTGAGGCCCGCTGGGAGCTGCCCGCCGACCCGAGCGTCACGGCGAAGTGCCGCGCGATGGTCCGGGAGGCGCTCACCGAGTGGAATCTTCACGACCTCGTCGACGATGTGGTGGTCGTCGTCACCGAGTTACTGGGGAACGCCATCATCCACGGCGCTCCCCCCATCCACCTCGCTCTCCGCGCCGGTCCGGGCATGCTGACCGGTGCCGTCACCGACGGGGGCGAAGGATGGCCCCGCGTCCGCGCCGCCGGGACCGAGCTGGAGCACGGGCGCGGCCTGCGGATCGTCACCGCCCTCACCGACTTATGGGGCGTCCAGCACGTCCCCGCGGGAGGCGGCAAGACCATCTGGTTCACGTGCGTCCTGCGGCCGGCCGAGCCTTTCGAGCCCTGTGCGCCATCCGGGCCGTCCGTGCCGTCTGAGCGGTCAGCGCCGTCAGCGCCGTCCGAACTGTCCGGCAACGCCAGGCCGCCGCCATAGGGTCAGTAGCCCGCCCCGGTGAGCAGGCCGCCGTCGACCGTGAACTCGCTGCCCGTGCAGTAGCTGGACCGGTCGGAGGCGAGGAACGCCACCACGTGCGAGACCTCGACCGGCTTGGCGAAGCGTTTGATCACCATGGCCTTGACGAAGGCCTCGCCGTCCACCTCGGCCAGCTCCGGGCTCGCGACCATCGGCGTGTCGATGGCCCCGGGGTGTACGGAGTTGACGCGGATCTTCGACTTGGCCAGCTCGCGGGCCGCCGACTTGGTCACCCCGCGCACACCGAACTTCGAGGCCGCGTAGGCGGACATCCCCTCGGCCCCGATGAACCCCTCGACCGACGAGATGTTGACGATCGACCCCCGCCCGGCGGCCTTCATGGGCTCGATCACCGACTTCACGCCGAGCCAGGTGCCCTTCAGATTCACGTCGAGGACGCGCTCGTACTCCTCCACGGTCATGTCGGCGATCCGCCGGAACCGCAGGATCCCGGCGTTGTTCACCAGCACGTCGAGCTTGCCGTAGGCGCCGGTGGCGACCGACACGGCGTGGGCCCACTCCTCGGGCCGGGTCACGTCGTGCCGCACGTAGATGGCGCCCGTCTCCTCGGCCAGCGCCTTGCCCTCCTCTTCGAGCACGTCGCCGAAGACCACCTGGGCCCCCTCCGCGAGGAACAGGCGGACGTGGGAGGTTCCCATGCCCCGTGCCCCGCCCGTGATGAGGGCGACCTTCCCGTCGAGTATCCCCATGAAGTTCCTCCGGAGTTCGAAGTGCGGAGCCCGGCGCCGGCGGTCCGGACGCAGGCGGTTCAGGTCTCGATGGCCGCCCCGCCGCTGGCCGGGGACGGGCCGCCGGTACGGGCGCGCGCGAACCGCTTGCCCGCCGCCACGGCGACGGCCGCCGCCTCCACGGAGCGGTACACGGGGACGCCGGCGGCCGAGACGATGGCCCGTACCTCGTCCTCGACGCCCGGCGGGGCGCACTCCCCGTTGCGGGCCACGAGCGTCACCCGGGTGCCGGGCAGCAGGGCCTGGGCCTCGGCGAGGTGCCGCGCGTAGGCGTAGAGCGGCTCGGCGGCGTCGCCGTAGGTGAAGAAGCTCTGCACGTTCACGTGCGCCACCACATCCGGGTACGGCCGCCGCGCCACGATCGCGCCGATCGCCTCCTTGACCAGCCCGGCCGGGGCCCGGGGCCCGACGGGGATCTCCAGGGGGTTCGCCAGGGAGCTTCCCACCCCGGCGCCGAGAGCGGTGAGAGCCTCCCGCGCCTGATCAGGGAGCGGGCCGAGCGCGAGCCCCGCCCCGTCGAGGACGTCCGCCGCCAGCACGTTCGCCCCGCCGCTCGCCCCGATGACCAGCACCTCCGGGTCGCCCGGCACGGCGCGCGCCGCGTGGGCCTGGAAGAAGGCCAGCGTGCCGATCAGGTCGTCCTGGCAGTTCACCAGCGTCGCCCCGGTCTGGTCGGCGACGGCCCGCCACACGCGGCCGTCCCCGGCGAGGCCCCCGGTGTGGGAGGCGGCGGCGCGCCGGCCCTGCGCGCTGCGGCCCCCGACGAGCATCGCCACCGGCATCCGCCCGCGCACCGCCATCAGCGCCTCGAACAGCGCCCGGCCGCCGCGCGGATCCTCCAGGTACAGCCCGGCGGCCGAGGTCTCGGGGTCGGTCGCGAGCCAGCGCAGCAGTTCGGCGGGGGTGACGTCGGCGGAGTTGCCCACGGTCACGACCCGGCTGAACGCCAGCCCGCGACGCTCGCCGACCTTGATGACCTCTCCGGCCAGGCCGCCGCTCTGGGAGATGACGGCCACGCTCCCCGGCGGTCCCTGCGGCCCGCCGACGAACGTCTGCCCGCCGCGCGGGCTGTACACGCCCATGCAGTTGGGGCCGAGCAGGCGCGTCCCCGCCTCGCGGGCGGCGCCGGTGAGCTCCTCCTCCAGGTCAGGACGGCCCAGCTCGCCGAACCCGCCGCTCATCACCTGGACGAAGGGGATGCCCTTCGCCTGCCGTACGACCTCGGCGCAGCGCGCGGCGGGCACGGCGACCAGGGCGTAGTCGGCGCCCGTGTCCGCCACCGTCCGCACGGCGGGCACGCCGGCGATCTCGTCCGCCTGCGGGTGAACCGCGACGACGGGGACGCCCGTGAGCTTGTAGAACTCCAGGAACATGTTGCCGAAGCCCGGCCGCGTGGTGGACGCGCCGACCACCGCGACCTTCCCCGGCTCGAAGAGCGCGGTGAAGTCGGCGGGCGCGCCCGGACCCTCCGGCCGCGCGTCCGGTCCGCCGTGGCCGTCAGGGATGTACCGCGCGTCCACGGCCACCACCCCGCCCGCGGAGGCGATCACCGGGTTCAGCTCGAACTCGCCGAGGTCGAGATCCTCCCAGAGCCCGCCGGCGCCGCCCAGCCGTACCAGGAGTGCGGCAAGGGAGTCCATGGCCACGGCCGGGGCGCCCCGGTGGCCGGAGAGCAGGGGACGGCCCCGCAGCGACGCCAGCATCTCGCGCGCGCCCGCCTCGTCGATCGGGCAGAGCCGCAGGGCGGTGTCCCGCAGCACCTCGGTCCACACCCCGCCGAGCCCGGCGAGTACCACGGGCCCGAAGCCGGGATCGCGGACCAGCCCGACGATCAGTTCCACGCCGGGGGCCGCCTGCTCCTCCACGAGGAACCCGTCCGGCGTGATCCCGTGCGCGGCCAGGTGCTCGCGCATCTCGCCGGCCGCGCCCGCCGCCTCCGCCGCCGACCCCAGCCCCAGCCGCACGGCTCCCGCGTCCGACTTGTGCGTCAGGCCGGGGCCGTGGGCCTTCAGGACCAGCGGGGGAGCGAGCCCCCGCGCGGCCTCGGCGATCTCCCGCGGACCGGTGGCCGTCACCCCACGGGGACGGCCACGCCGACGCCGCGCAGCAGGGCCTTGACCTCGTGCTCAGGGATCACGCCTGGTCCACGAGGTGCTGGTAGCGTTCGCGGATCTCCCGGCGCAGCAGCTTGCCGGGCCCGCCCGAGGCGTCCTGGAAGTGCGGCAGCTCGCCCGCGACCACGATGTGGTCGGGCCGCTGGTGCTCGGGAAGCCTCTCGGCCAGGGTGGCGGCGAGCTTCTCCGCGTCCAGGGAGTGCCCGGCCCTGGCCACCACCGCCAGGAGGATCCTCTGCGGCGCCGCGTCCCGGCCCTCGGCGTGGGCGGGCACGCCCACCGCGCCCGCCTCGGCCACCTCGTCCACGGCGACGGCCGCCTCCTCCACGGTGGCGGGCTGGCTCCACTGACCGCCCTTGAGGATGGCGTCCTCCCGGCGGCCGAGCACGGTCAGGACGCCGTCCTCGGAGATGATCCCGAGGTCGCCGCCGACGTACCAGCCGTCGCGCAGCACCTCGGCGGTCCTCTCCGGGAGCTTGTCGTAGCCGGTCATGCGGTGCGGGCCCGCGAGGTTGATCTCGCCGGCCCGGCCCACGACGCGCGCGCCGTCCGGTCCCGTGACCCGTACGGCGCAGCCCGTCCTCGCGCGGCCGGACGAGCCGAGCGGGGCGCCGCCGTCGTCCACCCGGCCGAAGCAGGTGTACGGCGCCTCGGTCTGGCCGTAGTAGCTGTAGACGCTCGCGTCCGGCAGCCGCTCCTTCATGCGGGCCAGCAGCGCGGGGGTCAGCGGCTCGCCACCCAGCATGATCACCCGGAGCGTCGACAGGTCGGCGCCCGCGTGGTCGTCGGCGCCGAGCAGCGCGGCGTAGAAGGAGGGGATCTGCGAGACGTGCGTGACCCGCTCCCTCGGGACCACCCGCAGGAAGTTGGCCGGGCCCCAGTCCTGCTCAAGCACCAGGCGCATGCCGGTGTAGAGGGCGGGCCCGACGATCGCGGGGAAGCCGATGCCCCAGATGATCGCGCCGGTGCCGAAGACCGACCCGGGGTCGCGCGGCACGTCCAGCCAGATCTGCGCCGTGGCCAGCGAGGAGGCGTGCGTGTGGACGACGGCCTTCGGCAGGCCGGTCGTCCCGGAGGTGTAGTAGAGCGCGAGCGGGTCGTCCCAGAACCCGCCCAGCTCGGGCTCGTCCTCGGAGGCGCCTGCGGTGAGCGCGTCGAGGTCGGCCACGCCGGGATGGCCGGAGGGGCCGCCCACCTTGATCCAGGTGGTCACGCCCGGTAGCTCCGGCCGGATCCGCGCGACCACCTGCTCCACCGTCGCGTCGTACACGAACGCCGTGCACTCGGAGTGCGCGACCACGTCCCGCAGCGTCTCCACGGGCCAGTACGGGTTGAGCGCCGAGGTCAGCGCGCCCAGCTTGGCCTGCGCGAGATACACCTCGGCGACCTTCAGCGTCTCGTTGAGCAGCACGGCGACCCGCAGGCCCGCCCCGATCCCGGACGCGCGGAGCGCGTGGGCGCGCTGGTTGACCACCCGGTTCAGCTGGTCGTAGGTGAAGTTCTGCTCACCGCAGTAGGTCAGCGCGACCCTGTCCGGGGTGCGCTGCGCGTTCGCGGTGAGCAGGGCGTATCCGTAGTTGCCGTAGGGGGTGCCATGCGGTCGCGCCATGGGACGGCCTCCACAAGGTGATAACGCTCGTGCTCGGAGGTGGGCGGCTCGGATCCAGAGATGAATACGGGTCAGAGAGACGAATAGAGGACCAGGACGTTACCGGAGGGGTCGCGCAGCACGGCCCTGATCTCGTGCGGGCCGGCCTCGGGGCCGCTGACCAGTTCGGCCCCCGACGCCGTGAGGTCGCGCACGGCCTCGGCGACGTCGCCGACCTTGTACGACGGCGCGGTGGCGGATCCCGCGACCTGCTCGGCCGGGGCGGCGAGCGCGATCGTGACGCCTCCCGCGTCCAGTGCGGCGAAGCGGTCGCCGTCCCGGAACTTCAGCGTCAGGCCGAGGGCCTCTGTGTAGAAGGTGACGGCCTTGTCCAGGTCGCTTACGGGGATCAGAACGTTGCCGAGCTTCTGGGCGTGCGTGCTCACGCTGGCCTCCACTGGGGTAGATCGTCTTGATCGAAAGTAAGCCGGACGGGCATGCCGACGCGCACCCGCTCGGGTGCGCAGTCCACGATCCGCCCGAACACGCGCGCGCCCTCGGGGAGGTCGACCCAGGCCAGCACGTACGGCTCGCGCCCCTGGAACGCCGGGACGAAGCTGCGGTGCACGACCGTGAACGTGTGCACGACGGCCTCACCGGAGACGGGCGCGAAGGAGAGGCCGGCCGACCCGCAGTGAGGGCACTCGGCGGCGGGCGGATGCACGCGCCCGCCACAGGCCGCGCAGGCCTGGACCACCAGCTCGTGGCGGCGGCAGGCGTCCCAGTAGGGCGAGGCGTCACCGGTCATCGCAAGCCAAGCTAGCGCACGCTTGGTTGAGTGACAAGGGGCCGACGCCGGCGGTGGTCCAGTGGTCCAGGGGCGGGGCGCCTCCCGGCCGGGCGAGGCCAGGGAGGCGCGTGACCGCAGGTCAGGTGAGGACGGGGCCGTCGCCCTGGTCGCCGGACGGGTCCGGCGACGGCTCCTGGGTGGGCTCCCTCGTGGGTTCCCTGGTCGGCTCCTGGGTGGGCTCCTTGGTCGGTTCCCTGGTCGGCTCCCTGGTCGGCTCGGCGCAGGGGTCGCCCTTGCGGGCCGACCTCGCGCTGTCGCTCGCCGTGCCGAGCGCGGAACCGACGTTCACCGTGACCCGCCTGACGTCGCTGTAACCGCACGCGGGAGTCGCGAACCGCACCGTGTAGACCCGGTCGTAGGCCGTGTCCCCCGACAGCGTGGCCTGCCGGGAGGCCGTGCGGGTCACGGTGCGCTCGCCCACGGTCAGGGCCTGCTCGAAGGAGGCCGAGAGCTTCACCGGGTCGGCCGTCGCGTTCTTGACCCGGACCGTGAGCGTGCCGCCGTCCCAGGAGGTGATCGAGACCGTCGGCGGCGCGCACCTGGGCCCGGAGACCCGGACCTCCTTGAACTGGGTCCCGTTGGCCGCGGCGGGCTCCGTGGTCACCCTCGCCCCGAAGGAGGCGGTCGTGCCGCACGGGACCTCGCCGAGGGCGCCGCGCAGCGAGAGCTTGTAGGAGGTGTCGCCCGTGAGGGTGCGGCTCGCGCGGTCCACCACCTTGGCGGAGCCCTCGCCGTCCCTGCGGGTGAACTCCGCGGTCACGCGCACCGGCCCCGGCCCGCCGGCCCGTACGCCGACCTCGGCGGTGCGGCCGTTCCAGTCGACGGACACCTCGCCGACCGAGGGCGGCGGGCACGGGTCGCCCTTCACCGTGACGACCTTGCTCTCGCCGGACCCGTCCGCCGCCGCGGGCGTGGTCGACACGGTGACCTGCCGGTAGACGGTCTGGCCGCAGGCGGGCGGTGCGAACCCCGCGTCGATCGGCCGGGTGTAGGAGGTGGAGCCCGTGAGGACCAGGGTCTTCGGGGCGCCCGCGATGAGCTTGGAGGGGGAGGCCCCCTGGGCGAACCGCGCGGTGAGGGTGACGTCGCGCGGGGCCGAGGTCCGTACCCGCACCGTGGCAGTCTTCCCGTCGAACGCGACGACCGTCAGATCGCTCACCGAGAGCGCGGTGGGCGTGGGAGTGGGCGTCGGCGTGGGGGAGGGGGTCGGCGTGGGCGTCGGCGTGGTCGTGGGATCGGAGCCGGGCCCGGAGCTCGCCGGGGGGCTGCCCTGCGGGGTCGCCGGCGTCACGGGGACGACCTGGGACGACTTCGGCGTCACGGAGACCGACGGACCGGGGCTCGCCGTCGCCGGCCTCTTCGTCAGCGGCTTCGCCGGGTCGCCGGTGGGGTCACCGAGTCCCGCCTGCACCGTCGGCTTGGGGGAGGTCGTCAGGGCGACGTCGCGCACGGTGGAGTGGCGGTGGGCGGCGAGCACGGCGATCACCACGCCGGCCACCACGATGCCGCTCCCGATCAGCACGCGGGAGGTCTGGCGCAGCGGCCTGCGCAGCACGGTCTGAGCCAGGCTGGTGCTCGCCTGCGGCGCCGGCTCCGCCAGGGGGAAGAACAGCGCGAGCAGGGCCGCCAGCTCGGCCAGGTGGCGACGGCCTCGCTCCTCCCACTCGGGCCCGTAGGCCGCGATCGCCGCGATCTCCAGCTCGCCGATGAAGGCCCTCGCCGTCGCGGGACGGTCGGCGGGGTTCTTCGCGAGGCCGCGGGCCACCAGGGAGCGCACCGAGCCGGGCACGTCCTCCACGGGGATCGGCGCGGTCTGGTGCTGGTGCCTGAGGGCCGCCACGTGGTCGGCGCGGTACGGCCTGTGCCCGGTCAGGCACTCGAAGAAGACGCAGGTGGCGGCGTAAACGTCGGTCTCGGGGCTCGCGGGGGCGCCGTTCCACTGCTCGGGCGCCATGTAGGGCGGCGTGCCCGAGGGCACGCCCGGCCGGCCGGCGGGGGTCGCGATGCCGAAGTCCGCGAGCTTGCTGAACCCATCGGCCTGGACCAGGACGTTCTCGGGCTTGTAGTCGCGGTGGACGATGCCATTCGTGTGCGCGGCCGACAGGCCGAGGAGCGAGCCCTTCAGCACGACCAGCGCGGCCTCGGGGCTGGTGGAGCCGTTCTCGTGGAGGATCTTGCGGAGCGAGACCCCGTCGACGAGCTCCATGACGATGGCCGCGCCGAGGGGGCTCTCGACGTACTCGTAGAAGCGAACGACGTTCGGGTCGCCGATCTCGACCATCGTGCGGGCCTCTTCGCGGAACGCGGCGAGGAAGTGGGGGTCGGCCCTGAGCTCGTCGCTGAGGTACTTGATCGCCACGTGGGCGCCGGTGCCGCTGTAGGTCGCGAGGACGACCCGGCCGCTCCCTCCGGAGCCGAGCACACGTTCTTCCCGGTATCCCGGAACGGACCAGGCGTTCATCGTTTTCCCCTCGGAGGTGATGATGCTCCCGTATCCCCAGACGAAGGTCTCACCCGATACGCCGATTGTCACGGCATTGGTAGATCATCAGTGTGACGATTCGATTACGGAAGGTATGCCGATTCAGCATATGTCAAGGTATTAGCCTGTATTTCGCCAAACCAAGCAAATGCTCGGTCAAAGGGGAAATATCGTGCCGATCGATCTCGCATCGGTCTGGGCCGGGCCGCCATCTGCTGGCCAAGCAAGTGCTAGGTAGATAGGATTCGCCGGGTGATGGAGGGCATGTGCCTGGACGGGCGTACCGCCGTGGTGACGGGGGGAGCGGGCGCCATCGGATCGGCCATCTGCGCCGACCTGGCCTCGCTCGGAGCCCGGGTGGTGGTGGCCGACCTGGACGAGGCCGCCGCCCGTGAGGTCGCCCGAGGACTGCCGGCCCTCGCGGTCGCCATGAGGGTCGACCTGTCCGACCCCGAGGACATCGGCGAGTTCTGCGAGGGCGTCGGGCCGGTGGACATCGTCGTGCACAACGCCGGGGTGTCCATCGTGGAGCCGTTCGTGATCAGCGATCCGGCCGGGTGGGAGCTGATGTGGGCGGTCAACCTGCGGGCGCCCATGCTGCTCACGCGGCTGCTGCTCCCGGGGATGCTCTCCCGCTCGTGGGGCAGGCTGATCTTCATCTCCTCCGACGGGGCGCGGGCCGGGTCGGGCGGCGAGGGGGCCTACGCCGCCACCAAGGCGGGGCTGTTCGGGCTGGCGAAGACCCTGGCCAGGGAGGCGGCGCGCGGCGCGGTGACGAGCAACGTCGTCTGCCCGGGGCCCACCGACACCCCGATGCTCCGCAGGGTGGACGCCGAGAGGCCGGGCCTGGTCGACAAGATCGCCAGGGGCATACCGCTGCGGCGCCTAGGAGCCCCCGCCGACGTCGCCGGGCTGGTCGCGTATCTGTGCACCGAGCGGGCGGCCTACATCACCGGCCAGACCCTGTCGGTCAGCGGCGGAATCACGATGCAGTGAACGCCGCCGCCCCGCCGCCGCCGGACTTCCTGTCAGGGGAGGGCGTCGTAGACGGCCTCGGCCAGGCGGTAGGCGCGGAGGTTGCCGCTGACGCTGTTCGCCATCTTGTTCATGGTGTAGCCCATCGCGAGCCCGTGACGCACGTCCCCGAGCCCGAGGAACCCGCCGAGCCCGTTGTGGCCGAAGGCCGTCTCGGCGCCCTTGGGCGGGGTGAGGAAGGTCAGCGAGGGACGCATGTAGCCGAGGCCGAAGGCGCTGTCGACGAACATCACCCGGTCGGGCCCGCCCACCCTCTGCCGTACGGCGTCGTCGAGGGTCTCGGGCTTGATGATGTCGCCCGCCACCAGGTCGCGGTAGAACCCGGCGAGCCCGCGCGCCGTCGTGACGACGCCCATCGCCGGCCAGCCCGCCCGCAGGATCACCGGGTGGTTGGCGCCGCCCTTCAGCTTGCCGGGGCTCGGGTTGCCCATGGCCCGGTTCATCAGGCTGTCCTTGTCGAGCGAGGCCTTCGCGATCTCGTACAGCGGGTCGCCGGGGCCCGTTCCTGGCAGTTCGGCCGGGGTGCGCGTGCCCGTCGCGCCCTCGGCCGCCTCGCCGCCGGTTCGCGTGCCGGACAGGCGGGCGGCGCGGGCGGCGACGTCGTCGGGGGCCCCCACCCAGAGGTCGAGCCCGCGCGGCCCGGCGATCTCGTCGGCGACGAACCGGCCCACGCTCTTGCCGGAGACGCGGCGGATCACCTCGCCGACCAGGAATCCGTAGGTCAGGGCGTGGTAACCATGCGCGGTGCCCGGCTCCCAGATCGGGGCCTGGCCCGCGAGCCGGTCGGCGATCGCGGGCTGGTCCTCGAACTCCTCGACCGGGACCTCCCGCTCGATCACCGGGAGTCCCGACTGGTGGGTGAGAAGGTGCTCGACGGTGACCTTCTCCTTGCCGTTCGCGGCGAACTCGGGCCACACCTCGGCGACCGGTCCTCGTACGTCGACCAGCCCGCGCTCGGCGAGGACGTGGAGCGCGGTGGCGGTGACCGCCTTGGTACACGACCAGGCCAGCGCGGGGGTGTCACGCTCCCACGGCCGTCCCGTGTGCCGGTCGGCCACGCCGTCCCACAGGTCCACGACGGGCTCGCCGTCGAGGTGGACGGCGAAGGCCGCGCCCAGCTCCTCGCCCTTGGCGAAGTGGCCTTCGAAGACCTCGCGCACCCGGGCGAAGCGGGGGTCGCAGTCGCCGTGAGCGGTCATTCCGGACCTCCATCAGAAAGGAAGCGCTTGCTTGGCTACCGAGCCTAACAACTGGGGGCGTTTCGGCCCAGACGATCAGCGGGGCACCCTCAACTTTCTGACCCCCGCCGCCGTGCTCGAAGCGCTCGCCACCGCGTCCACCGGCCAGGTGATCAGCCTGTCGATGCCCATCAGGGGCGCCACCTCCTCGCCCGCGCCGGCGACCGTGCCCCATCTCAGGGGACGGCCGCTGCCACAGCATTTCATGTCGGTCGACGGCGGCGACTACGCGGCCGGGGCCAGGGCGATCGGCGCCGGGCTGCGGATGGCCGACGACGCGCTGATCGTCACCCACCACGGCACCACGACGCACATGGACGCCCTGTGCCACATGTGGTCGGGGGAGGCGCTGTACAACGGGCATCCCGCCGCGCGCGTCAGGTCGTACGGCGCCGCGCGCTGCGGCATCGAGACCGTGGGGGGCGTGGTCGCGCGCGGGGTGCTCTTCGACGTGCCCCGCCACCTTGGCCTCGACCACCTGCCCGTCGGCTTCCGCGTGACGGGCGACCTGCTGGAGGAGATGGCCCCCGATGTACGGCCCGGCGACGTCGCCGTCCTGCGCACCGGATGGCCGCTGGTGTGGGAGAGGTCGCGCGAGGAGTACTGGTCGGGGCAGCCGGGCCTGGCGGGGGACGGCGGGCGGTGGCTCGCGTCCCGCGACGTCGCGCTGGTGGCCTCGGACAACGCCGCGATCGGCGGCCTCAACGCCCGCCAGCTCGCCGACGAGGGGCTGGACGACGACCTGCACATGATCTTCCTGTGGCGGCACGGCATCCACCTGGCCGAGATGCTCTGGCTCGAAGACCTGGCGGACGCCCTCGCGGATGCCGGGTCCACCGCTACGAGGCGGCACTTCGTGTTCATCGCGGCCCCGCTGAAGATCGAGGGAGGTACGGGGAGCCCGATCAACCCGCTGGCGGTCCTCTGAGGCGGGTCCACTCGGGTCGCGGGGCCGGTCGCCGGGTCAGGCGCCGGGGTAGGCGCCGCCGCCGTAGCGCGCGTCCAGGGCGTCGTAGTCGGGGGTGAAGCCCTTCTTCGGAATGGACTCGGCGAACTCGACGCGGCTCGGCTTCTTGTACGAGGCGAGCAGGCCGCGAACGTGCTCGGTGAGGGCCTCGGCGTCCGCCCGGGCGTCCGGCCTGAGCACGACGACGGCCTTCACCGCCTGCCTCCACCGGTCGTCGGGGACGCCGATGACGGCGGCGTCGGCGACCGCGGGGTGCGACTTGAGGGCGCGCTCGACCTCGGCGGGGTAGATGTTCTCGTTGCCCGACTTGATCATGCGGAGCTTCGGCCCGACGAAGGTCAGCGTGCCGTCGGGCTCCCTGCGGCCGAGGTCGCCGGTGTGGTGCCAGCCTCCCCTGAACTTCCTCTCGTTCAGCTCGGGCCGGTTGAAGTACCCGGAGAAGATCGACTTGCCGCGCGCGCAGATCTCCCCGACCTCGCCGGGCGGCACCTCCTCGCCGGACTCGCCGAGCAGGCGCACCTGGACCAGCGGTGAGGGACGGCCGGCGAACCCGGCCGCTCCCGGGGCGAGGCCGAGGAACGTCAGCATCCCGCCGACCTCGGTCTGGCCGTACCCGCCCATCTTGGACCGGCACCACGGGGTGTCGGACACCGTGATCATGGCGTCCCACTCCGGCGAGTGCGAGACGAAGGAGAGGGACCGGAGGTCGTACTTGCCCCCGGCGTTGGCCGCCACCACGGCGTCGATCATCTGGCCGAACAGGAACGCCTGCGTACACGCCTCGGCGTCGACGAGCCGGCACACCTCCTCGGCGTCGAAGGCGGGGGTGAAGACGTTCGTGCCGCCGGCCAGCAGGGTGGCCAGGCAGAACATCATCGTGCCCACGTGGAACAGCGGCCCGCTGTTGAGGAAGGTGAAGCCGGGCTCCATCTGGCGCACGTGCAGCAGGGACGCCGCGTGCGCGACGAGCGCGGCATGGCTGAGCAGGGCCGCGTTCGGCCGGCCGTCGAACGCGGCGGTGTAGAGCGCGAGGACCGGGGCCGCGTCGCCGGACGGGCCTTCCCCCGTGGCGCCGGGGTCGCCGCCCGCCAGGAAGCGCTCGTACTCCTCCCCCGAGAGCAGCCACCTCGCCGCCCCGGACCGTACGGACTCGGCCGCCCCGGACCGTACGGACTCGATCGCCTCGGACCGCTCCCAGACGACGACCTTCGGGGTGAGATCGGCGAGCACGAAGGCCAGCTCGTCGGGCGACTGCCGCCAGTTGGCCGGGCAGAAGACCGCTCCGAGCCGGCCCGCCGCGAGCAGGAGTTCGAGGACGCGGCAGGAGTTCCGGCCGAGCCAGAGCACCCGGTCTCCCGCGCCCACCCCCTCGGCGGCGAGCGCGCCGGCCAGCCGTTCCACGCGCTCGGCGAGCCGCGGGTACCGAAGACGCACGTCCCCGTCGACCACCGCGGTCACGTGAGGGCGGCTGCGGGCGTGCTCGGCGAGGACGTCGGCCAGGGTCAGCCGGTGGACGTCCGCGGGGACGGGGTGGGGGACGGGGCGGGGGCCGGGGAGAGGGACGGGATGGGGGACAGGGAGAGGGACCGGGTGGGGGACGGTGCTCATCGCGCCTCCTGGGCGGGGGTCAATCCTGGAACGCGGGCATGACCTCGGCGGCGAAGAACCGCATCACGCTCTCCATCTCGTCGATGGGAATCGGCCTCGTGCTGCCGAAGTCGCACATGAGGTCGCTGAAGCCGAAGTCCTGAAGCATCCGGATCTGGCCGATCACCCGCTCGGGGTCGCCGATCACCTCCAACTGCTCCCACCGGAACTCGTTGCTGACCGAGCCGCCCTTGAGGTAGCGGTCCTGGTAGTACTCGAACCCCTGGGCCGCCTTGCCGGTGCGGGCGTCGATGGGCGCGCTCTTCTCGTTGAAGATGCGGGCGCGGTCGAACATCTTCTCGAACCTCGCCTGGTCCTCGCGGGCACGCTCGGCGGTCGGCGCGACGTACACGCTGCGCGCCACGACCAGCTCGGCCGCCTCGACGTCGTGCCCGGCCCCCCGCGCGGTCGCCCGCCACGTCTCCGCCGCCTTGGCGATCTTGTGGAACGGCGCCGCGGGGTCGGCGAGGATCGGAAGGCCGCGCTCGGCGTACATGGTCACCGTCTCGGGCGACACGGCCGCCACGTGGACGGGCGGGTGCGGCAGCTGCGCCGGCCGCGGCACCAGCGACACCTCGGCGCCGGTCCTGTAGAACTTGCCCACGTGCTGGTAGGTCTCGTTGCCCCACAGGCCGAGGATCATCTCCAGCGACTCGTTGAACCGGTCGCGGGCCTCGGCCAGGTCGACCCCGAACCCCTCGAACTCGAAGCTCTGGTAGCCGCGCCCGATGCCGAGGTCGAGCCTGCCGCCGGACAGGACGTCCACCTGCGCCGCCTCCTCCGCGACGTGGACGGGGTTGTGCAGGGGAAGCACCACGATGCCGGTGCCGAGGCGCAGGCGGGTGGTGCGCGCGGCGAGGTGCGCGAGCATCGTGAACAGGTTCGGCACCACCCCGTAGTCGCGGAAGTGGTGCTCGGCCAGTCGCACCCCGTGGAAGCCCAGCTCCTCGGCGAGCTCCACCAGCCTCAGGTGGTAGTCGTAGACGTCCTTGAAGCTCTGGCCGTCGAACCGGTGGAAGAGGTGGAAGGTCGAGAACTTCATCGGCGGTACCCCTGGCGGTCGTCTCCACATGCCCTGTCGTCGTGCCCGTGCGTGAACCAAGCGCTCGCTTGGTGAGCGTATCAGGTTGGCGGGCGTGGCGCCTTCGTGATGAGCTGTCCCCGTGGCGACGAACCTGATCCTCTCCGGGGGCGTGGCGCACGACTTCCCCGTGACCTCCGGGGCCCTCGCGGGCGTGCTCTCCGAGGTGGGCGTCGAGTCCGAGATCACCGAGGACATCGCGGGAGCGCTGGGCGGCGGCCGCGACTTCTCGCTCATCACCGTCAACGCGCTGCGCTGCTGCGGCGACGGAGGATGGTCGGTGGAGGAGGGCGGGTCGTCCTTCGAGCTGCCGCCCGAGGCGCGGGCGGCGCTGCTCCGCCACCTCGACAGGGGAGGCGGGGTTCTGGCGTTGCACGCGGCGGCGATCTGCTTCGACGACTGGCCCGCGTGGCGGCGAATGCTGGGAGCGTCGTGGACCTGGGGCGTCTCCCACCATCCACCGCTCGGCCCGGCGCGGGTCAAGGTCCACGGCGGCCATCCGATCGTGGACGGCCTGGACGACTTCGAGCTGGTCGACGAGGTCTACAGCGACCTCGACGTGCGCGCCGGCGTGCGGCCCCTGGCGTCCTCGCTCGGGCAGCCGCTGCTGTGGGCGCGCACGGCGGGGCGGGGACGGCTGGTGTACGACGCGCTCGGCCACGACGCGCGGTCGTACGAGAGCCCCGCGCACCGCACGTTGCTCCAGCGTGCAGCCCGCTGGCTGCTGGAGCGCGCCTGACGGCCTGGGACGACGGACCGGCCGGTCGCCCGCCCGGTCCTTGACTACGGGGTCCTGACTATGATCTACCCGATCGCACAGGTGGATCCGTTGACCGTGAAGGCCGCCGGAGGGGTGTTGGTCCCGCTGTAGGACCCGTTGAATCCGGCCGACGTGGACTGCCCGGGAGCCAGAGATCCGTTCCATGACAGGTTCGTCGCCGTCACGTCGGCGCCGCTCTGCGTCCAATTGGCCGACCAGCCCTGGGTGATCTTCTGGTTGCCGGGGAACGTGAACTTCAGCGTCCACGACGACCAGGCTGAGGTCCCGGTGTTGGCTATCGCGACGTCGCCGGTGAAACCACCGCCCCAGCTGTTCGCCTTGTAGGTCACCTTGCAGGCGGCGGTGCCGCCGGTGTCGGGCAACGTCGTCACCGTGACCGTTCCCGACCTCGGCCCGACCTGCCCGGCCGTGTCGAGTGCCACGACCGCGAACGTGTACGCCGTGGCGGGGGTCAGGCCCGTGAGCGTCAGCGTGGTCGTCGCGGTCGAACCCGCGGTCGTCGCGGTGCCGCCCTGCACGCGCAGCACGTCGTACCTGGCCACGCCGTTGTCGTCGGTGGCCGGCGTCCAGGTCAGCGTGGCGCCGTTCTTGGTGACGCCGCTCGCCACCGGGGTGCCGGGCGCGGTCGGCGGGGTGTCGCCCGGCGGGGTGGTCGTGGTCCCGGACTTCTCCGCCGCCCAGTTCGCCAGCCAGGCGAAGGCCGACTGCCAGTTGACCGCCACCTCGTTGACCGAATAGGCCTCGATGTCGTCGACGTAGCACTTCTGGGGCTTGCATCCGGCGAGCCGGGACGCCGCCACCGGGTCCTGCAGGCCGCTGTTCGGGCCACCGGAGATCGCTCCGGGGGGCGCGGTCGGCCGGGAGGCGTTCAACTGGTGGGCCCAGAACCGGTGGTGCACGTTCTGCACCGCCTGCTCGCCGTACCCCGCCACGTACGACTGGTTCAGCGGGTTGCGCCCGAGAAGGTAGTTCACCGTGTCGAAGACGCCGTTCTTGTACTTCGCCTGCTGGGTGAGGTCGTACGCCAGCCCGAGGACCATGCCGTTGTTGGCGATCAGGCCGTTGGAACCCCAGACGTAGGTGCCGTCGGTCTCGCGGTACGGCGCGGGGTAGGCCTGGCCGTTCATCTGGGCCAGCAGGGTGTCGGCCGTCGAGGTGAGGGCCGACTTGATGGCCGCGACGTCCGCGACGGGCAGGCCGTTGGGCACGATGGCGAGCGTGATGTCGCCGAGCGCCCCGACCGATCCCCAGTCGAAGCCCCTGGCGTTGAAGCTCCTGCCCTTGTACAGCGACGAGCCGGTCAGGTCCGTCTTGTAGGCGTCCTTGCCTGTGGTGGCGTACAGCTCGGCCGCCGCCCAGTAGAACTCGTCGGTGACGCTCCTGTCGTCGTAGGCGCCGCCGCCGGTGCTGTCGGTGGCCGGCGCGTACACGGCCGGGTTGGCCTTGGCCGCCGCGTAGGCCTTCTCGGCCGCGGTGAGACAGGTGGCGGCGAACGCCGCGTCCACGGTCTTCCACACGCGCGCGCACTGGCCCGCCACCGCGGCGAGGTTGAGGGTCGCCGCGGTGCTGACCGGGTGGAGGTGACGCGGCTGGCCGTCCTGGTCGGGGGCGGTGCCGAGGGAGGTCCATTGGTCGTCGTGGATCTTGTGGAAGGCCATGCCCGCGTTCGCCCTGCCGTCCGGCACCTGCATCTTCAGCAGGAAGGCGACCTCCCAGCGGGCCTCGTCGAGGATGTCGGGCACCCCGTTCGCGCGCTCGGGGATGGCCAGCTTGCCGTCTCCGAGGGCCGTCGCGTCGCCCAGTGCCTTCGCGCGCTCGTACTCGTCCACGAGCTGCCACGCGGCGATGCCGCCGTTGACGACGTACTTGCCCTGGTCGCCCGCGTCGTACCAGCCGCCGCGCACGTCGAGGGTGTACCCACAGCTCGACAGGCAGCCGACGTTGTTGTCGCCCTGGTTCGGCGCGACGTTCAGGTGCCCCGCCGGACGGGCGTACGTGCCGCCCACGTAGGCGGCCTCGATGGGGATGCCGCTCCGCTGGTGGTAGAAGAAGGCGAGCGAGTCGTACCGGAGCTTCTTGATCGGGTCGGCCGAGATGTCGAAGGGATAGCTCGTCTCCGAGCCGACCGACAGGGTGTAGCCGGTGCCCGGCGTGTCGTACGACGAGAAGTCGATCAGCTGGGCGGTGTCGCCCGAGTCCGCGTCGGCTCCCTTGACGGTGGTCTGGCCGGTGGCGACCGCCATCCCCGAGGAGTTCCTCAGGGTCCAGGTGGACGGCGTGCCCTGGGTGGTCACGAGGGTGGCGCGCTTGGGCACGCCGGGCACGTACGCGACCTGGTTGACCTTGACCTGGGAGCCCGCGGCGAGGGCAGGTGAGGCGGTCGCCGTGACTCCGGAGGCGGCGACCAGCAGCGCGGTCACGGCGCCGGCCAGGCCGGACCAGGGACGGCGGCCGGGGCGGCGCGGATGAGGTCTCACAGGTTCATCTCCCAGCGGATGTGAGGGGGGCGATCCCGACCGGGGGACCGGTGGGAGCGCTCCCAGACTCGGGAAAGTCCCCGGCTCCCACAAGGGCGGCGCCGGTGCGAACGAAGGCGCCCGCAGGACGGGCGATCCCTTGACCACGGAGAACTTTCGGGGTGCCCGGCGGCCGGCCGCCGGCGCGGTCTGAAAGTTTCACGGCCTTCCCCCCGCCGCGGGCGCCCGGCATGAAAGTTACATACGCCCGCGCAGGTCATAGCGGGAACGGTTCCACTCACGGTTGACGTGCCGGAAAAGTGCGCCGAAGCATGACGAGCACGGCCCGGTCGCACAGCGCGGCCCGGCATGTCCGGCCACCGGCCGGCGACCCCGGCCGCATCCGGTCGCGACCACCACGCCCCCCGGCGGTGCCGTCGCGCCTCGCCTCATTGATGAAGGGCACCCGATGAAATCTCCATGGAGCGGCAGGAGGTGGCAGGCCGCGCTCACCGTGGTCGCGACCACCGCCGCCACCACCGCGCTGGCGGTCACGCTCGGCTCGGCCCCCGCCCAGGCGGCGGGCGGCACCGGCACGGGCTATCTCCACACCAGCGGCAACAAGATCGTCGACAGCACCGGCGCCACCGTCCGGCTGACCGGCATCAACTGGTTCGGCATGGAAACCGATAACAAGACCTTCCACGGGCTGTGGGCGAACAACCCCTGGAAGAGCCAGCTCGACCTCATGGCGAGCCTCGGCTACAACACCATCCGAGTGCCGTTCTCCGACGACGCCATCAAGCCCGGCGCGGTCGCGACCAGCGTGAACACCTACTCCAACCCCGATCTCGTCGGGCTGTCGCCCATCCAGATCCTCGACAAGGTCGTGGAGTACTCCGGGAGCAAGGGGATGCGCATCATCCTCGACCGCCACCGGCCCACCTCGGCAGGGCAGACCGCGCTCTGGTACACCTCGGCGGTCCCCGAGACCACGTGGATCAACGACTGGAAGTCGCTCGCGCAGCACTACGCCGGCAACACCACCGTCATCGGCGCCGACCTGCACAACGAGCCGCACGCCGACGGCACGGAACCGCAGAGCACCGGCTCCTGCTGGGGCTGCGGCGACACCGCCCGCGACTGGCGGCTCGCAGCCGAGCGCGCCGGGAACGCCATCCTGTCGGTGCAGCCCAACTGGCTCATCTTCGTGGAGGGCGTGAGCTGCCCGAGCGGTGGCAACGCCAACACCTGGGACAACATCCCCGACGAGCCCTGCGGCTGGTGGGGCGGCAACCTCTCCAAGGCCGGGGCCTTCCCGGTGCGGCTGAACGTGGCCAACCGGCTCGTCTACTCGCCCCACGAGTACGCGACCTCGGTCTACCACCAGGCGTGGTTCGACGACCCGGCGTACCCGGCGAACATGCCCGCCATCTGGGACCAGTTCTGGGGCTACCTGTACAAGCAGAACATCGCGCCCATCATGATCGGCGAGTTCGGCACCACGCTGGCCAGCAACATCGACAAGGTGTGGCTCCAGGAGCTGATGAAGTACACCGGCACCGGCGTGAACGGCATGTCCTTCACCTACTGGTCCTGGAACCCGAACTCCGGTGACACCGGCGGCATCCTGAAGGACGACTGGACGACCGTCGACCAGGCCAAGCAGAGCATCCTGCAGCCGTACCTCATCCCGCCCGCGGGCGGCGGCGGGGGCGGCAGCCCCTCGCCCTCACCCTCGGCGACCCCGACCCCGACCCCGACCTCCACCACCTGCGGGACGACGTACGCGGTGACGAACTCCTGGTCGGGCGGGTTCCAGGCCGGGCTCACCGTGAAGAACAACGGCACCGCGACCTGGAACAACTGGTCCGTGAGCTGGACGATGCCGTCCGGGGTGACCCTCGGCAGCGGCTGGAACGCCACGGTCACCCAGAGCGGCACCACCTTCACGGCGAAGGCCCCGACCTACGCGGCGAGCCTCGCCCCCGGCCAGTCGGTCGTCGTGGGCTTCACCGCCAACGGACCCTCCACTCCCGGCCCGTCGAACATCATCTGCTCGTAACCCGGGTCCCCCCCGGGCCCAGCGGGCCCGCCGACGCCGACGAGGGCGTGCCAGAACCGGCACGCCCTCGTTTCACGTCCAAAGCCAACTTTATGTCGCGCGCGGGACAAAAACCGCGTCACTTAAATAGCTCCCATGCCATCCAACACCGGGTGACATCTTCTTTTTATCGGCAGATGGGCCCGGATTTAAATCTTCCGCATGTCGCATAACGATGGTGACGCCGGCGGTCAGTACGGTGGATCCGGAGGCGCATCATCGTCAATGCGTTTTCACATAGCAATACCAAATGCAAAGGACCGCTTTATGAAATATGCCAGTCGGCCTCGCGGGCCACGACGTTTCGTCCGTTCCTTGCTGGCAGCGGCTCTCCCGGCGATGGTCGCGATGGGAGTCGTCGTCGCGACACCGCATGCCGCGAGCGCCCAAGCCGCGCCGGTCGCGCTCGGCGCGGCCTCGACCTTCGGGGTTCTGGCCGGGACAACGGTCACGAACACCGGCGCGACGGTCGTCACCGGGGATCTCGGCGTCAGCCCCGGCACGGCGGTGACCGGCTTTCCGCCCGGCACCATCACCGGAGCCAGGCACGCGGGCGACCCGGCCGCCGCCGCGGCGCAGGTCTCCCTGACCGCCGCCTACAACGACGCCGCCTCGCGGACTCCCGCCACGACGGTGCCGACGGAGCTGGGTGGGACCACCCTGACGCCCGGTGTCTACAACTCCGCCTCGGGCACCTTCCAGATCACCGGGAAGCTGACGCTGGACGCGCAAGGCGACCCGAACGCGGTCTTCATCTTCCAGACGGCCTCAACGCTGGTCACCGCGTCCGCGAGCACGGTGACCCTCGTCAACGGCGCCTCGCCGTGCAACATCTTCTGGCAGGTCGGCAGCTCTGCCACTCTTGGGACCAACTCCAGCTTCGCCGGGAACATCCTCGCGCTGACCTCGATCACCGTGACCACCGGCGTGACCGTGAACGGCCGCGTCCTTGCCCGCAACGGCGCCGTCACCCTGGACACGGACGCGATCACCGTGCCCGCCTGCCCGGTTGTGACCATCATCCCCACCACCACGACCGTGACCTCGTCGTGCGCGACCCCCGGGTCCCAGGGTAAGCCGATCACCCTGACCGTGACGGTGAGAACGGCCAGGGGGACCATTCCGACGGGCCAGGTCATCTTCACCAGCGACGGCGTCAGCCTGGGCACGATGACGCTCAACGCGAGCGGGCAGGCCACGCTCAAGCCGAACCTGGCGGAAGGCGCGCGCCGGATCGTCGCCAGCTACCTCGGCACGGCCACGCTGAGCCCCAGCCACTCGGCACCGCTGGTCCTGCGGGTGGGTCCCGACAGCGCGTGCCCGAAGTGTGTGGAGAAGGCGAAGGAGGGGGCGAAGGAGGGGGCCGAGAACGCCGAGCCTGACAAGACGCTCCTCAACCATCGCGGGGACCGGGAGCACCATCACAGGAAGCACGGTCGCCTCGTCACCGTCCAGACCCTGCACACGCTCCACGGCGTGATCCACGAGGGCGGGGGCGGCGGGCACCACTCCACCTACCACGCGGGGTCCGGGCACCATCCCGTTCACCACAAGGTGCATTACAAGGCTCACAAGAAGCCTCGCGTGCACCACCACTATTACAAGCCGCGCCCGCACGCCGGCGTCACCGGATGACGTGAGGTCCTGAAACAGCCGTGGGGCCCGTCCGCTTTCGCCGGACGGGCCCCACGCATTTCCGGGCCTGTGATTCTCAGAGGGTTACGGCTCTCGCTTACGAGGGCATTTTTCCCGGCTATTTCGCCGGCGTGGCGCCGCCGCCCGGATTTCCGCTTTCTCGTGTTCGGATTCGCCTGTGCCCGGCTCAGGTGAGGGCCGGCGGTGAGCCGGGGCCGTCGCCCTCGGTCCGCTCCGAGGCCGTCTCCTCCGGCACGGCCGGGGCGTCCTCCCTCTGCCGGCGGTCGAACTCCTCCTCCAGCTCGCTCGTGCGGGACGCGAAGTCGTCCAGGGCGTCCTCCGAACCGCGCAGCAGCGTCTCCGTCCATGACTCCTCGAGCTCTCTCAGCTCGTCGCGCAGATCTCGCACGCTCAGGTTTCTCGGATCGACTCTGTTCATGACACCACCTTGTACCCATGGACCCGAATCAGTCACCTCCTGACAAAGCGGCATATCTCACACTCGCTGCGTAACCGGAGGGGGTCACCGGACGTCCTTCCCCCGCCACCACCAGGTGGCCTGTCATGATCCACCGACCTGCGACCGGGCCCGCGCGGGCTTCCCGGACCGAGGATCATCGACCTGAAAGTTTCAGGAGCGGACGGGCGCCAGGCCTAAGGCCCGCGTAAGAACGGGCAGGCTGGCGAGGCCAGGCGTGTCCACGGGCTGAAATCTGCCTGACACGTCATTGACATCTTTGTCGTACTCACCAGAATCCGATGTGGGAGCGCTCCCATATCACACCACCATCCTCACCCGGTACGAGACCGACGCTGCGCCAACTTCTGTACCATCCATCGCCTTTCATCACTTTGGAGTACGTCCAGAATGTCAACATCATCGTTAGGGGCGGGAGCGCTCCCACGTTCACGGATGAAAAGACGTGGCGTGTGGGTCGCGCTGACCAGCCTGGCGGCCGGCCTCTTCACCGTCCTGGCCTCCGTACCGGCTTCCGCGGCCGTAGCCTGCACGGTCGACTATGTCGACAACAACTGGGGTGGCGGCGGCTTCGGCGCCAGCCTCAAGGTCACCAACAAGGGCGACGCCTGGACCAACTGGACCCTGACCTTCACCCTCCCCGGGAACGAGAAGGTCTCCCAGGGGTGGAGCGCCGACTGGACACAGAGTGGCCAGAACGTGACGGCCAAGAGCCTGAGCTGGAACGGCGCCCTCGGCAACGGCCAGTCGACGGACATCGGCTTCAACGGCTCCTACACCGGCACCTACGCCGGTAAGCCGACCGCTTTCACGGTCAACGGCGTCGCCTGCAACGGCGGCACCCCCGTCAACCAGCCGCCCACCGTGAGCCTGACCTCACCGACCGCCGGCCAGACCTTCACCGCGCCCGCCACGGTCAACCTGGCCGCGACGGCCGCCGACAGCGACGGCACGGTCTCCAAGGTCGACTTCTACAACGGCACCACGCTGCTGGGCACGGACACCACCGCTCCGTACACCTACAGCTGGACCGGAGTCGCGGCGGGCAGCTACTCGCTCACCGCCAAGGCGACCGACAACGCCGGCGCGGCCACCACGTCCACCCCGGTCGGCATCACGGTGAGCGGGACCACGGCCTCCACCATCGTCGTGAGCCCGACCACGATCATCGTCCCCGAGGGCGGCACCGCGACGTACACGGTGAAGCTCTCCAAGGCCCCGACGGCCAACGTGACCGTGACGACCACGAAGGCGAGCGGCGGCGACGCCGACCTCACCGTGCAGTCGGGCGGCTCGCTGACGTTCACGACCGCCAACTGGAACACGGCGCAGACCGTCACCATCGCGGCGGCCGAGGACGCCGACACCACGGCGGGCACGGCGACGTTCAACTCGGCGGCGTCCGGATGGACCACCGGCTCGGTCACCGCGACCGAGGCCGACAACGACGGTTCCACCGGCGGCAACGAGTACATCACCCGCTTCACCACGCTTTACAACAAGCTGCACGACCCGGCCAACGGGTACTTCTCACCGCAGGGCGTGCCGTACCACTCGGTCGAGACCCTGATGGTCGAGGCGCCCGACCAGGGCCACGAGACGACCTCCGAGGCGTTCAGCTACATGCTGTGGCTTGAGGCGGTGTACGGCCAGGTCACCGGCACGTGGACCAGGTTCAACGACGCCTGGGCGACGATGGAGAAGTACATCATCCCCGCCACGGCCGACCAGCCGACGAACTCCTTCTACAACGCCAGCAAGCCGGCCACCTACGCCGGTGAGTGGGACGACATCAAGCAGTACCCCTCGAAGCTGGACGGCAACGTCTCGGTCGGTGTCGACCCCATCGCGGGCGAGCTGAAGAACGCGTACGGCACCAGCGACGTGTACGGCATGCACTGGCTGCTCGACGTCGACAACACCTACGGCTTCGGCCGCTGCGGCGACGGCACCACCAAGCCCGCCTACATCAACACCTACCAGCGCGGGCCTGAGGAGTCGGTCTTCGAGACCGTGCCGCAGCCGTCGTGCGACACCTTCAAGTTCGGCGGCCCGAACGGCTACCTGGACCTGTTCACCGGTGACAGCTCCTACGCCAAGCAGTGGAAGTACACCAACGCCCCCGACGCCGACGCGCGCGCCGTCCAGGCCGCCTACTGGGCGTACACCTGGGCCACCGCGCAGGGCAAGGGCTCGCAGGTCTCGGCCACGGTGGCCAAGGCCGCGAAGATGGGCGACTACCTCCGCTACGCGATGTACGACAAGTACTTCAAGAAGGAGGGCTGCACCAGCACCTCCTGCGCGGCGGGCACCGGCAAGGACAGCTCGGCCTACCTGCTCTCCTGGTACTACGCCTGGGGCGGCGCGTCCGACACCTCCGCCGGCTGGGCCTGGCGCATCGGCTCCAGCCACAACCACTCCGGTTACCAGAACCCGCTCGCCGCCTGGGCCCTGTCGAACGTGGACGCGCTCAAGCCCAAGGGCGCGACCGCCGTGGCCGACTGGAGCACCAGCCTGACGCGGCAGCTTGAGTTCTACCAGTGGCTGCAGTCCGCCGAAGGCGCCATCGCGGGTGGCGCGACCAACAGCTGGCAGGGTCACTACGCGGCCCCGCCGACCGGCACGCCGACCTTCTACGGCATGGCGTACGACTGGCAGCCCGTCTACCACGACCCGCCGTCGAACCAGTGGTTCGGCTTCCAGGCGTGGACGATGGAGCGGGTGGCCGAGCTCTACTACGCCACGGGCAACACCGCCGCCAAGTCCGTCCTGGACAAGTGGGTGGCCTGGGCCATGGCCAACACCACGGTGAACGCCAACGGCACCTTCCAGATCCCCTCGACGCTGCGGTGGACCGGCCAGCCGAACACCTGGACCAACCCCCCGACGCCGAACACGGGTCTGCACGTCACGATCGCCGACTACACCAACGACGTCGGCGTGGCGGGCGCCTACGCCAAGGTGCTGATGTACTACGCCGCCAAGGCGAACAACACGGCGGCGAAGAACATGGCCAAGGCCCTGCTCGACGGCATCTGGGCCAACAACCAGGACGCCAAGGGCGTCTCGGTGCCGGAGACCAAGGCCGACTACAACCGCCTCGACGACCCGATCTACATCCCGGCCGGCTGGACCGGCAAGATGCCGAACGGCGACCCGATCAACTCCAGCTCGACCTTCATCTCCATCCGGTCCTGGTACAAGAACGACCCGGACTGGCCGAAGGTGCAGAACTACCTGAACGGCACGGCTCCGGCCCCGACGTTCAACTACCACCGGTTCTGGGCGCAGGCCGACGTCGCCATCGCCCTCGCCGAGTACGGCCGGCTCTTCCCCTGATCCGACCGGCCCGGGTGCGGTGGTGCCTGACACACCACCGCACCCCCTGAAGGGCGGAGTGCGGTGGCGCCTGACACGCCACCACACCCTCTCGATGGGCGGGGTGCGGTGGGCCTGACCCCCACCGCACCC
>NZ_JBEZFH010000020.1:0-32464 GCF_040649355.1 Sphaerisporangium sp. NPDC049002
GCGCGGGGGCGGGACCCGGGCTCAGCGGGAGGGCGGGCCCTCCTTGGGCTGGGAGAAGAGACCGCCCAGGCCCTCAAGGGCCTTGCCCATCTCGGCGCGGGACCGGAGAGCAGGGTGGCGAGGCTCATCAGGCCCAGCAGCAGCCCGACCGCCCGTGGATCGGCCGCCGACCCGACGCCCGCGCGGCGCCTCAGCGAGGGGAGCGAGACCACCAGGAACAGCAGGCAGGCTCCGGCGGCGGCGCCGAGCGCGCCGACCAGCGTGCCGTAGAGGACGTCGCCGTTCTTGGCGTGGCCGAGCTCGTGGGCGACGACCAGCTCGACCTCGCCCGCCGGCGCCCGCAGCAGCGTGTCGTACACGACGATGCGCCGCGTCGCCCCGAACCCGGAGACGTAGGCGTTGAGCGCGGTGGTCCTGCGGGAGGCGTCGGCGACCAGCACGTCCTCCACGGGGACGCCGTCGCGGTTCGCCATGGCGATGAGGTCGTCGCGCAGCCGTCCCTGCGGGAGCGGGGTGAAGTCGTTGAACAGCGGCTCGACGACCACCGGGTAGACGAACGAGGCGACCACGGTGAGCAGGAACGCCCCGGCCGCCGCCGGGACCCACCAGCGCCGCGGCGCCCGGCGCGCCAGCCAGACGACGGCCAGCACCATGATCGCGACCAGCACGGTCTGGACGCCGAAGGTCTTGAGCCGATCTGCCGACCACGCGGGCCAGTGCTGCGTGGACAGGCCGAAGGCCCGCAGGCGGGTCTCGTACCACATGCCGAGCGGCCACTTGATCAGCAGGCTCACGGCCGAGAGCGCGAGGACGCCGAGCAGGACGCGCAGCCACCACGGGCCCCTGAGGCGGCCCACGACCCACGCGCCGAACGGCGTGAGGACCAGCACGCCCGCCACGACCAGCGTCACCGCGAGCGAGAGGTACACAGGGACGTTCACGGCGGCGTCGAACGCGGCCGCGCGGGCGATCTGCCCGGGGGTGAAGTCGCGCGCGGGATCGGGCGTCACGGCCGGGGCGGCGCCCGGCAGGGACCGCCACGGCGTGGTGACGGCGACCACCGCGGCCACGGCCACGCCGAGCGCGACGAGCGCGATGCCCGCCGCGCGCGCTCCCCCGCCCGTGCGCACGACGCCGCGAACCTCCTCGATCAACCCCGCCACGTGACAGCCCTCCTCACCCGGCCGCTCACGGCACACCTCGGGCGCACCGCCCCCGTGGCCACCGGCCCGCAGGCCCCGCGACTCCGGCACGCGGCCGCCGTGACCACCGGCCCTCTCCCCTCGCCCGCGCCGCGCCTCGGGCGCGCCCGCGGCGTCACGAGAGCTCACTCCGGACGTACTCACGCCAGGCGGCGGTGAACTCCTCCGTGGTCATCCCCAGAGCCCGGCCGAGCGCTGTCCGCGGGTCACTTCGCATGGACTCACGGTAGAGGGTCACAAGGGCACGCTCGCCGAAGCGCCCCGCGACATACCGGCAGGCGAGCCACGCCTCCTCGTACGCCTGCGCCAGGCGCGCGGAGCCGGCGGCGAACGAGGACGGGCCGGGTAGCGCCGCAGGCGGGCTCCCCGCGCGCACCTCGGCGGCCAGTTCCGCCGCGGCCGTCGGCACGGGGATCCCCGCGCCGAGGTAGCCGACGTAGTCGGCGAACCCCTCGATCAGCCACTTGGGGGTGTGGCCGTCGGCCGCCGCCCCGGTGGCGACGTGGGTGAGCTCGTGGGCCAGGACGACGTCGCGGCCCGCGTCCGTCAGGCGGGCGAAGGAGCGCGGCTCGATGATCACGCGATCGGTGCCGGCCACCGCCGCCAGCCCGCTCACCGTGGCGGGCGCGGCGAGCCGCGCGGCCTGATCGGTGGTCGCGGGGACCAGGATCAGCGGCCGTACCGGCCCCGCGACCCGGGCGACGGTCAGGGCCGCGCGGTCGGCCCTGCGGGCGAGATCCGACAGGCCCGCAAGGCCCGACAGGCCCGCGAGGCCCGGTCCGGCCGGGGCGCCCGCGCCGCCCTGAGCGCCGCCCGGCCGGCCGATGACCAGGGAACGCTCGCCCTGGACCACCTCGGCCCCTGACCAGATCTCGGGATGCTCGCGGATCACCGCGTGCGCGAGGGACAGCGGGCCGCCGGCGCCGGGAGGACCCGTCAGCGCGGCCAGCAGCCCCGCCAGTGCGGCCCAGAGCCAGACGACGCGCATGCGGGCAATCTACCCGCTGCCTCCGGCGAACCAGGCCCGTCCCGGGTACGGCCGGGAGACGTCTGAAGGCCCGTCCCGGGAAAGGCCGGGAGGTGTGAAGGCCTGTCCCGGGTGCGGCCGGATGTGTGAAGGCCTGTCCCGGGTGCGGCCGGATGTGTAAGGCCCGTCCCCGGTACGGCCGGGCCGTGTGAGGGCCTGTCCATGATCCGGAGGGTCAGGTCCGCCGGGGAACCGGCCGGGGACGCGCGAGGGCCCCGTCCGCCTCGATGGATGTGGACGGGGCCTTCACGGCCGTCGCGTGGTCAGCGTGCGGGCGGGGAGGCTTCCCGGGAAAGCGGTCCTGGGAAGTCCCCTGGCACGCGGGTCACGCTCCGGGGCGGACGGCTCCGACGAAGCTGACCTTGCGGTAGCCGTTCAGCTTGTCGATGCGCACCCTCGCACCGCTGTGCGGGGAGTGGATCATCTTGCCGTGCCCGACGTACATGCCGACGTGACCGAGACCACTGAAGAACATCAGGTCGCCAGGCTTGAGGTTCTTCCAGGAGATCTTCTTCTTCACAGAGCGGAACTGGCTGGCCGCGATGCGAGGAAGCTTCACGCCGGCCTTGCGCCAGGCGTACATGACGAGGCCTGAGCAGTCGAACGAGCCGGGGCCGCTGGCACCCCACCGGTACGGATCGCCGAGCTGCTTCTTGGCCGCGGAGACGGCCGTGTGCGCCTTGATTCGCTGCCTGGCGGCCTTGCTCAGCTTGGAGGAGCTCTGAGGGGCGGCCACCGTAACGGCGTCAGCCGCCGTCGCCTGTATCGCGACCGCCCCGGCGGAGGCCGTCATGGTGAGCACGGCACCGCCGAGGGAGAGGCGGGCGAAGCGAGACAGACGGGGGTTTTGCGTGGTGCTGGACAGGATCGCTCCTTGGTTCTTCCACTCACGCCTACCGGGTTAGCTGACGGATTCGGGCTTGGAAGTCGCCCTACGGCGCCAATGGCGCCGATTCACCCCCTGACCCCACATTTAGGGCCAATTGGGTCCCCGGCTCCGTGCTCCTTGCCGCACGGATTCGGCAGGTCACCGCTGCCCGCGGTCCTGATTCGCGCCTTGTTTTCGACGGCGGTGACCAATGGATTCGTTCTGCTGGCGCCGGTCGGCCGACCGGCTTTGCTCACGACGGCATGGCGTGCTCGCCGCGGGCCAGAAACTACACAGATCCTCAATTGGAGGCAAAGCCTGAGCCAAGTCCGTAGATCAAATAGGGATGATCAATAACGGATATCCCCTGCAAACCAGGGGCCTCGTTTACCTAAATGTGATTCCCCTCACATATCCCGAAACAGCACCAGTTGTGAGTCACATCCGTCACTCCGGCCCCACGCGTCGGCGATCTTCCGCAGGGGCCTGGTTCCGCAACCGCTCTTTCGCAACAGCTCTTGCACAGCAGTTGTCGCGTGTCAGCCTGATGCCATGGACCAAGAGAACATCCGCACGATCACCGACTCACGGGTGCTGGCCGCCCTGGCGCATCCCCTGCGGCGTCGTCTCATGGACGTGCTGAAGGTGGACGGCCCCTCGACGGCCAGCATGCTCGCCGAGCGCACCGGTCAGGCGGTCGCCAACGTGAGCCACCACCTGCGGGTGCTGGGCGCCAGCGAGCTCATCGAGGAGGCCCCCGAGCTTGCCCGCGACCGCCGCGAGCGCTGGTGGCGGCTGGTGTCGGCCGGGGTGCGCTGGACCACCGCCGACTTCGGCGGCGACCCCGCGTCCGCCGCCATCGCGAGTGCGGCGGAGTCCCTCAACCTCGACCACCACGTCAACCTCGTGCGAGCCTGGTACGCCGCGGGCGAGGACGAGCGGGCGATGTGGCGAAACGCGCCGTTCTCCACCGACAAGTGGCTGCGGCTGACCCCGGCCGAGCTGAGCGAGATCGAGCAGCAGATCAACGACCTCCTGCGCCGGTGGGCCACCCGCGAAGTGCCCGACGACGGGGAGCGGCGCGACCCGGTGTTCCTGTTCGCCTTCGGCGTCCCGGGGCAGCCGTGAGCGGAGCCGTCACCAGACCCCCCGCCCCGGGCGCCGTCCGCCGCCGCAGAGGCGGCCTGCTGCGCGACCGCGACTTCCGGCTGCTGTGGGCCGGAGAGACCGCCAGCGGCTTCGGCAGCACCCTCACCAGTGTGGCCCTGCCACTGGTCGCGATCACCGTGCTGCACACGAGCACGTTCTTCGTGGCCCTGCTGACGGCGGCGGCGTGGCTGCCCTGGATGATCATCGGCCTTCCCGCCGGGGCGTGGGTCGACCGCCTCCCCCGGCGGCCGGTGATGCTGATCTGCGACGGCGCCTCGCTGGTGCTGTTCCTCAGCGTCCCGGTCGCCGCCTGGTGGGGCCGGCTGACCATCGGCCATCTGCTGGCCGTCGCGCTGCTCGCCGGCACGGCGAAGGTGTTCTTCCAGACCGCCTACCAGGTCTACCTTCCCGCGGTGGTCCGCGACGCCGACCTGCCGGAGGGCAACGCCAAGCTCCAGGGCGGCGAGTCGGCCGCCCAGGTCGTGGGCCCCGGCGTGGGCGGCATCGTCGCGCAGCTCTTCGGCGCCGTCACCGGCCTGCTGGTCGACGCGGCGACGTTCCTGATCTCTGCGCTCTGCCTGCTCGCGATGCGGACCCGCGAAGCGCCCGTCAGCCGGGAACGCCGGTCGGCCACGCTGAGGCGGGAGATCGGCGAGGGACTGGCTTTCGTCGCCCGTGACCCCTACCTTCGCGTGCTCACGGTCTTCGGGGCCGTCAGCAACCTCGCGCTCATCGGGTATCAGTCGATCCTCATCGTCTTCCTGGTCCGCGAGGTCGGCGTGAGCTCCGGCACGGCGGGCGTCCTGATCGCGGCGACCAGCCTCGGCGGCGTGGCCGGCGCCGCGAGCGCCACCTGGATCGCGCGGCGCGTCGGAAGCGCTCACGCCCTCATCGCGTGCGAGATGGCAGGAGCCCCGTTCGGGCTGCTCATCCCGCTGGCGAGCCCGGGGTCCGGCCTGGCCTTCGCGGTGGCGGGCGGCCTCGGCGTCGTCGCGGGCGTGGTCGCCGGCAACGTCATCAAGTCGAGCTTCCGCCAGATGTACTGCCCGCGTGAGCTGATGGGCCGCGTCTCGGTCAGCATGCAGTTCGTCAACTACGGCACGATCCCGCTGGGCGCCCTGATCGGCGGGGCGCTCGGCGACGCGATCGGCGTCCGGCCGTCGATGTGGATCCTCACGGGAGCCCTCGCGCTGACGGGCCTCGTCCTGCTCGCCGGGCCGATCCGGCGGCACAGGGACCTGCCGTCCTCGCCCCCTGCGCGCCCCCGCGCGGCGTCAGGACAGGGCGCTCAGGGACGTACGGCGCCGAAGATGCCCCGGTAGGACGAGAGCGGGACGACCTTCACGACGTCGCCCGTGCGGGGGGCGTGGACCATCTTGCCGCCGCCCGCGTACATGCCGACGTGGCCGAGGCCGGAGGCGAACAGCAGGTCGCCCGGCTGCAGGGCGTTGAGGGAGACCCGGCGGGAGGCCCCCCAGGAGTACTGCTCGGCGGCGGTGCGCGGGAGGCTGACGCCGGCGGCCCGCCAGGCCGCCTGGGTGAGCCCTGAGCAGTCGTAGGAGCCTGGACCGGTCCCGCCGTACCGGTAGGGCTTTCCCACCTGGGCGAAGGCGAACTGGAGGGCCGTGCGCGCGTTGCCGGAGGCGGAGCCGGTGTACTTGATGCCCGCGCTGTTGGGGTTTCCCGCGTTGTAGGCGTTGAGGCGGCGGAGCAGGCGCTCCTGCTCGCCGACCAGCTTCTCGACGTCCTTCTTCTGCTTCTTGAGGTCGTCGAGGAGCTTGATCGCCTTGTCGTAGGCGCCCTTGGCCTTGTCGCGCTGGCCCTTGATCGAGCGGGTGGCGTTCTCGAACTCGGTCAGGGTGCGCGACTGGCCGGCGGACATCTGGTCGACCGAGGCGAGCCCGGCCAGCAGCGACTCGGGGTCGCCCTGGGTGACGAGGCTCGGCCAGGCCAGCAGGTCTCCCGACTGGTACGTGCTGACCGCGACCGACACCAGACCGGCGCGCAGGTCCTCGATGATGTCGAGCTGCTTCTTGAGCCGGCCGTTGAGGTCGTTGTACTCCTTGCGGGCCTTCTTCCAGTGCTCGCCCGCCAGGTTGTAGCGGTCCACCACCTTGTCGGCCTGGTCGTTCAGCTTGGCGAGCCTCGCCTTGGTCTGGGCGACCGTGGGCTTGGGCTTCGCCTCCGCCCCGCCTGCCTGCGTAAACAAGACTGCGGCGACGAGACCGGCGGCCACCGGAACCCGCCGGACTCCCCGGATGCCACGCACGACCACTGGGACGCCAGCCCCCTCATGTGAGACAAGTGAGACAACCTGGGGCGAGATCCTACAGAAGTCGCACTGCTAACTGCACCTTTTCATCGGGAATTGGTTTCAATAAGACAACCCCGGTTTGCCTGACGCGCGCGGGTTCAGGGGGTACCCCAGACACCAGGGCGCGGAAACGACAAACCGGGAGAATCCGGAGGTCAGACGCGGCCAGGTGACAAACCGGGAGGCACCGGAAGGTCAGGCGCGGCTGAGGCGGCGGAGCAGGAGGGTGGCCGGCACGGGGCGGGCGCCCATGCGGCGTACCGAGTCGGCCACCTCGCGGTCGGATGAGACGACGGCGACCGCGCGGCCCGGGGGCTCCGCGCGGACGAGCTGCCGGATGAGGTCGTCGGCGATCTCCCCCGGCGCGCTGAACAGCACGCGCACGCCGCGCGGCGCCGACACCTGGACCGGCCCGTTCAGCTCCGCGCCGTCGAACGCGCACGTGACCTCGACCCTGGTCTGCACGGCGAGGCCGCCGAGCCCGGTGAGCAGCCGCGAGCGCTGGTCGAGCAGGGTGAGCGAGGGATACCCGGTCTTGGTGACGTTGTAGCCGTCGACGACCAGGTGCAGGTGCGGAATGGCCAGGAGCTGGTCGAGCAGGGCCGGGTCGTCGTCGGCGAGCGCGCGTGCGGGCACGGCGCGCACGGACGGGCGGCCGGGGCTCACCGCGGTGACGGAGTCGGCCGGCCTGCTGATCGCGACGGGCAGGGCCAGCTCGCTGCGCAGCCCCGCCGCCGCGTCCTGGAGGCTGTCGAGGAGCACGCGGACGCGGGCGTCCTCGATGCTGCGCCCCTCGCGCGCCGCGCGCCTGCTGGCCTCCACCTGGCGCTCGGCGTCGGTGAGGCGCTCGCGCAGCTTGCGCAGCTCGCTCTCGGTCGCGCTGGTCGCCGAGGTCACGGCGGACCTCGCCTCCTGCTCGCGGACCTGCAGCTCGGCGGCCCGCTCCTCGGCCACCCTGACGCGCTCCCTGGCGTCGTGGAGCCTGCGCCGCAGGTCGGCGATCTCGGCCTTGGACACCCTGAGCTGCTCGCGCAGCCGGTCGGTCTCGTCCTTGGCGGACGCCTTCTGCGCGGCGAGCTGCTCGCGCAGCCGTACGACGGTCTGCTCCTGGGCGGTGCCCTCGGCCGCCGCGGCGGCCTGCTCCAGGTCGGCGCGGGCGGTCTCCACGAGAGCGGGCCACCCGGGAGGCCGCGTGAGGTAGGCGGCGGCCGCCACGAGCACCGGCTCGGCCGCGGGAGGGACGTTGCCCTCCTCCAGGCTCGCGACCAGCTCGGGCCACGCCTCCTGGAGCGCCTCGGCGACGATCTCGCGGAACTCCTTGTCGGTCTCCAGCTGCGCGGCGATCGGAGCGCTGCCCAGCCGGGCGCGCTTGCGCGGATCGAACTTGGCGATGCCCTTCAGCGGAGGCGGGATCGCGGCGGGCTGCATCGAGCCGAGCACCTGCGCGGCGAGCTCGACGACATGTAAGCGCACCTGCTCGGGCAGCGGGCGAGACAGGCCTTCTCCGGCTGAACTCATCCGTCTTCCCCTAGCTGACTGGCCATTCAAATTCCGTCTATCCGACAAGGGTACGGCTGGCGCGTTCGTGGTCAGCGCGCTTGGCGCCCGGTTCCTCACCACCCGCCGCCCCCGAAGCCGCCGCCGCACCCCCTCGCGCCCCGGTTAACGGCAGGCGAACGGCATATGGACAAGCGCTTGCTACCGATGTACGACTGGGCCACCACGGATGAGGGAGACGACGATGCCGAGGCTGGACGACCAGCGTGCCGAGAACGGGGAAATGCGTACGTCCACCCGTGACCTGGGCGAACTCCGCGAGCGCATGCGGGCCTGGCTCGCGGGCCGGCTCCCGGGGGCGTCCCGGGTGTCGGTGTCCGAACTGTCGCGCCCGTCCGGCAACGGCCTCTCCAGCGAGACGCTGTTCTTCACCGCGTCCTGGACCGGCGGCCCGGACGAGCGGGAGCTCAGATGCGTCGCGAGGATGGCCCCGGCCCCCGAGGCGGTGCCGGTCTTCCCCGAGTACGACCTCGGGAAGCAGTTCGAGGTCATGCGGCTCGCGCGCGAGCGGGCCGCCGTCCCCGCGCCCCGCACCCTGTGGTTCGAGCCCGACCCGGCCGCGCTCGGCTCGCCGTTCTTCGTGATGGAACAGGAGGAGGGCGACGTCCCGCCCGACCTCGTGCCGTACACGTTCGAAGGCTGGCTGGTCGACGCCTCCCCCGCCGACCTCGCGCGCCTGCAGAGGCGGACCGTGCAGATCCTCGCCCGGCTGCACAACGCGGCCGTACGGCCGGAGGAGCTGGCCTTCCTGCGGCCGCGCCATCCGGGCGACTCGGCGCTGCGGCGGCACGTCAACGAGCAGAGGGCGTACTACGAGTGGGCCCACGGGTCGCTGCGGATCCCCATCCTGGAGGACGCGTTCGCGTGGCTGGACGACCACTGGCCCGCGTCCCCGGGCCAGGACGTGATCAGCTGGGGCGACGCGCGCGTCGGCAACGTGATGTACCGGGACTTCACGCCCGTCGCGGTGCTCGACTGGGAGATGGCGGCGGTCGGGCCACGGGAGATCGACATAGCGTGGATGATCTTCCTCCACCGGTTCTTCCAGGACGTCACTCATGTCATGGGACTGCCCGGTCTTCCCGGTTTCATGACCCGCGAGGACGTCTGCGCGCAATACCACTCCCTGTCGGGGTACGCGCCCAGGGACATGGAGTTCTACGAGATGTACGCCGCCCTACGCCACGGGATCATCATGGCCCGCGTCTGGCACCGCCGGATCCACTTCGGCGAGCTGGCCCTGCCGGACGACCCGAACGACCTGGTGATGCACCGCGCCGCGATCGAGAGCATGCTCGACGGCCACTACTGGGACTGAGCCGGGATCGCGGCGCGGCACGGCGTCAGCGCGAGGAGATGATCGTCTTGGACTTGGCGATGAGGTCGTCGCGGGAGACCTCGTCCACGTAGTCACGCGTGCTCAGGCCCGACTCAAGGCCGACGGCCCTCGCGTAGTGACCGACGTAGTACCTGCCGGCGTACTTGTACTTGATCGAGATCTGCATGGTCATGGAGATGGTGTCCCTGCCGCGGAGCGGGACCACGCAGTACGCCCGCGAGGCGGAGTACCCGCACTTCGCGTGCGGCGGCTTGGAGGTGAAACGGACCTTGGACACCGTGTTCTTCGGCAGGTACGCGGCGAGCACCAGCCCGTCGGCGGTGAGCCGCCGGAGGTGGACGGCCTTGTAGCGGAACGTCGCGACGCCCCCGCGTCTGATCCCGGTGGGGTACCAGACGTACGCCTTCGCCTTCTGGGCGCCGGTCGGGGCGGCTTGGACGGACGCGGCCCGGGTGGAGGTGGCCTCGGCCGGAGCGGCGGTCCAGAGCAGCGATGCCCCCGCCAGGGCCAAAGAAGTGATCAATAACGATGACCTGCGCATACGCGCCTCCCCGTGAGTGATGGGCTTGAGCGGCGCCGCACGTGGGCGGTCCTGTCGCCCGAACGGTCGCCGCGAGTGAAAGGTCGATCCATCGGATCGCCGATATATCAGGCGCATCCGAACATCAGCCGTATAACGACCAAGAACGTCTAGGGTTGCGACCGGATCAAGGACCGCCGGTGCGAACTGTCGGACCGGGCTCGTATGGTCATGGTCGTGGAGATCGGGGTTCAAGGAACGCTTGACGAGCTGGGCACGCCCCTCGACCAGGTGACCTTCGTCGTCTTCGACCTGGAGACGACGGGCGGGTCATCCGCGGAGCACGCCATCACCGAGATCGGCGCGGTCAAGGTGCGCGGCGGCGAGGTGCTGGGCGAGTTCGCCACCCTGGTCGACCCCGGGCGTCCCATCCCGCCGTTCATCACGGTCCTGACCGGCATCAGCGACGTGATGGTGATGGCCGCGCCGCGCGTCGAGCAGGTCCTGCCGTCCTTCCTGGAGTTCGTACGCGGGGCCACGCTGGTCGCGCACAACGCCCCTTTCGACGTCGGCTTCATCAAGGCCAACTGCCAGAGACACGGCTATCCCCCGCCCGCCAACCCCGTCGTCGACACCGCCGACCTGGCCCGGCGCGTCCTCACCCGCGACGAGGTGCCCAACTGCAAGCTCTCCACCCTGGCGAGGATCTTCAGGAGCACCACCGAGCCGTGCCACCGGGCCCTGGCCGACGCCAAGGCGACCGTCGACGTGCTCCACGTGCTGATCGAGCGGGTCGGGGCCTACGGCGTGCAGACCCTGGAGGAGCTCAAGGGCTTCGTGCGGGCCCCCACGCCCGAGCAGAAGCGCAAGCGGCACCTCGCGGTGAGCATCCCCAGCACCCCGGGCGTCTACGTCTTCGAGGACGAGCGCGGCGAGGCGCTGTACGTCGGCAAGAGCGGCGACCTGCGCCAGCGGGTGAAGTCCTACTTCACCGCGAGCGAGACCCGCCCGCGCATCCGCGAGATGATCGGCATCGCAGAGCGGGTCCGGCCGATCGTGTGCGCCACCGGGCTGGAGGCCGAGGTCAGGGAGCTGCGGCTCATCGGGGCCACCAAGCCGCGCTACAACCGCCGGTCGCGCTTCCCCGAGAAGGTCCTCTGGCTCAAGCTCACCGATGAACCCTTCCCCCGGCTGTCCATCGTGCGCGAGGTCAAGGCCGACCAGGCGACCTACCTCGGCCCTTTCTCCTCCGCACGCGGCGCGGAGGAGGCCAGGTCGGCGCTGCACGAGGCCGTGCCGCTCCGGCAGTGCACCGAGCGCATCACCCCCCGCACCCGGCGGGCCGCCTGCGCCCTGGCCGAGATGGGCCGTTGCGGGGCTCCGTGCGAGGGCCGGCAGAGCGTCGACGACTACCGGCGCCACGTCGACGACGCCAGGGCCGCCATGGAGCACGATCCCGGCCCGGTGTTCTCGGCCCTTGAGACCCGCATGGAGCGGCTGGCCGCCGAGCAGCGCTACGAGGAGGCCGCCCTCGACCGTGACCGGCTCGCCGTCTACGTACGCACGGTGGCGCGCATGCAGCGACTGCGGTCGCTCACGGGCATCCCGCAGCTGATCGCGGCGAGCCCCGCCTTCGACGGCGGGTGGGACATCCACGTCGTCCGCCACGGCCGGCTCGCCGCCGCCGGCGTGATGCCGCGCGGCGCCCATCCGACCCCGTACGTCGACGCGCTGGTGGCGACCGCCGAGACCGTGTCCCCCGGCCCTGGGCCCCTCCCGGCCGCGGGCGCCGAGGAGACCGAGTGCATCCTGCGCTGGCTCGACTCCCCCGGCGTGCGGCTGGTCCAGGTCGACGGCACCTGGAGCCTCCCCGCCCGCGGCGCCGGCCGCCTCAAGCAGCGCATCGACCTCGCCTACAAGGGCATCCAGCCCCACCACCCCCGCGAGGGCCGGCCCCTGCGCTGACCCTGATCACCGATCACGCGCTCCTTGAGCCCTGGGCTCACGCGGAGGATGTCCAGGCGGGAATTTCACGTTGAGCACGGGAATCAATACAGTGAGTGCGAGCAGGGGCCGCCTCGCACAGTTCCGCCGGTCGGCGGCGGCGGGTTCGCCGGCGAGAGCCGGTGGCGGTGATCGAGACCGGCGGCGCTAAAGTCGGGCCAGACCGTACTCGAAGGAGAGAGCTCGAATGATCACCGCGATCGTGCACATCAAGGCGGAGGTCGACCGGATTCCCGAGGTCGCCCAGACGCTCGCCGAGCTCGACGGGGTCAGCGAGGTCTACTCGATCACCGGAGACTACGACCTGGTCGCCATGGTCAGGGTGGTCGCCTACGACGAGGTCGCCGAGGTGATCCCCGGGCGCATCAACAAGGTGTCCGGCGTGCTCGCCACCGAGACCCATCTGGCCTTCCGCACCTACTCCAGGCACGACCTGGACGCCGCCTTCTCCATCGGCCTCGCCGAGGCCGACTGAGCGCCCGCACCCTTCCGGACGAGCCGGAGCGTGCTCCCTCCCCTTCCGGACGAGCCGGAGCGAGTTCCCGGCGGTACTAGGCGCTGTTACGCGTGCTCGATCGCAGGTGGGCGGCCGGGCGGGCGGGGGTGGCCGCCGGAAGCCGGGCGCGGACCTCGAAACCGCCACCGGGGAGGGCTCCGGCGGAGAACGATCCGCCGAACAGCGCCGCGCGCTCGCGGATGCCGATCAGCCCGGGACCGAGGACCACCGCACCACGGGCGCGACCGTCGTCGCGTATGAGCACGTCCAGCAGACCGGGCCCCCACCTCAGCGCCACGTGCGCCGAACGTGCCGAGGCGTGCCGCTGCGTGTTGGACAGCGCCTCCTGGACGATCCGGTAGACCGAGATCTCCAGCGCCTCCCCCACCGAAATGGGGTTGCCGTCCTCGACGAGCTCGACGCCCAGCCCCGACTCCCGCGTCCGCGCGAGCAGTTCCGGCAGGTCGGCCAGGCCGGGCTGCGGTTCCGTGCCCCTGACCGTGCCGGTGGCCGCCTGCAGCAGGACCAGCATCCGCTGGAGCTCGGTCAGCGTCTGGCGGCCGGTCTCCTCCGCCGCGTGCAGCGTCTCGCGCGCCCGCATCGGGTTCTTCTCCATGATCATGCGTCCGGCGCCGACACCGAGCGTCATGACGCTGACCCGGTGCGCCACGACGTCGTGCAGCTCGCGGGCGATCTTGATCCGCTCCGAGGCCGTCGAGGCCAGGGCGCGCGCCTCGTGCTGTTCGGCCATCGCCGCCTCGCAAGCGGACAACTCGGCGCGCAGCTCCCGGCTCCGCCGGTTGGACAGCAGGCGCTTCCCGAAGGCCACAGCGCCGCCCAGCGGACCGACGAGCGCCACTCCCACCACGGGGCCGGGCATACCCCACGCCTCGGCCTTGATGGCCGCCAGGGAGCCGACGGTGGCGAAAAGGTCGAGGTAAAGCATGGCGACAGCCTAGAAATGTCCGAAAATCTAGACATCCCCTCGTGGGAGGATCTCACGTCATCCCACGAGGGGACGCGCGAGACGGGCGCTCGCGTCAGGCTGGCCGGCGCGCGCGGGGCGAGGCCTGACCGGCGTTCGCGCAGGACCCACCGGCGTTCGCGCGGACCCACCGGCGTTCGCGCAGAACCCACCGTCGTTCGGCGCCGGCCCACGGTAGGAGGCCGGTTTTCTCGTGCGGCACCCCAGAAACGCCCGGCAAGGCCCACGGTGAGAGGCCGGCTTCTGGCGCGGCGCTCCAGGACACCCGGCGTAGCCCTGCGGTAGGAACCCGGCTTCTCGCGCGGCGTCCGAGGACGCCCGGCGCGGCCCCGCGGCGAGGTGCGGGGCCGGGACGCCGGGATGGTCCTCGGTCAGGAGTGTTTGTGGGAGCGGCTGATCTCTACCCAGCGGGCGAGGGTCTCGGCCGCGCGGCCGGAGTCGACGGCCTCTGACACGCGCTCGTACGCCGACCTCATGGCGGCCACGAACGCCTCACCCGAGACGCCTGACTCGGGATCCGCGAGACCGGGCTCGGTGGTGGGCGCAAGGCTCACCAGGGCGGCGGCGGCGTTGAGGAGGACGGCGTCGCGGATCGGGCCGGTCTTGCCTCCCACCAGATCGTGCACGGCGCGCGCGTTGAACTCGACGTCGCCGCCGCGCAGCGCGTCGGGCTCCGATCGCGGAACGCCCACGTCGAGCGGGTCGAAGGAGATCTGGACGGCCGTGCCGTCCCTGACCACCCAGACCGTCGAGGTCGTGGCCGTGGACAGCTCGTCGAGCCCGTCGTCGCCCCGGAACACCAGCGCCGACACGCTCCGCTCGGCGAAGACCCCGGCGACGACCGGAAGCATGCGCGCGTCGTAGACGCCGATCGCCTGTGCCGACGGGCGGGCCGGGTTGGTCAGCGGGCCGATGAAGTTGAAGAAGGTCGGGATGCCGATCTCCTTGCGCACCGGACCGGCGAACCGCAGGGCCGGGTGGTAGACCGGCGCGAAGCAGAACGCGATGCCCGCCTCGACGGCCGTGCGCGCCGTGAGCTCGGGAGGCAGGTCGAGGGCGATGCCGAGGTACTCAAGGACGTCGGCGGCGCCGCACGACGAGGAGGCCGCGCGGCTGCCGTGCTTGATGACCCGGGCCCCCGCGGCGGCGGCGACGATCGAGGCCATCGTCGAGACGTTGACGGTGTGGGCGCGGTCGCCGCCGGTGCCCACGATGTCGACCGTCGGGCCCTCGACCCTCAGCGGGGTGGCGCGATCGAGCATCGTGCGCGCGAGCCCGACCACCTCGGCGACCGTCTCGCCCTTGGCACGCAGGGCCGTGGCGAAGGCGGCGATCTGGGCGGGGGTCGCGGACCCGGACATGATCTCTTCCATGGCCCACGCGGTCTCGTCCGCGGTGAGATGCTCTTGGTTGAGCAGGGCCGTGAGCAGCGCGGGCCACGTAGTGCGCGCGTCCATTGGGGTGTCTCCGGTCAGTGAGAGATGCGGGTGGACGAACGGTGCCGCATAAGGCCCGCCACGGCCTCCGCCAGCGTCATCGGGTCGAGCGGCTGGGCCACGACCGCGTCGGCGCGGGACCAGTCGGCGAGCCATCGGTCGTCGCGGCGACCGATGATCAGGCAGATCGGCGGGCAGTCGTAGACCTCGTCCTTGGCCTGGCGGCTGATGCCCATGCCCCCGGCGGGAACGGCCTCCCCGTCGAGCACGGCGACGTCGATCTCCCCGGAGTCGAGCTGCTTGATGACGGCGGGCTGCGTCGCGCACTCCACGATCTCCACGAGGGGCACGTCGGCGGCCGGACGCCGCCCGATCGCCAGCCGCACCTTCTCGCGGGTGCTTGCGTCGTCACTGTAGACGAGAACCCTCATGCTCACGGTCGCGCTCACTATCGATTGACGAGGTATGGTCACCACGGATGCTACCTGTCCCCGCCGACGGAATCCCAGACCAGTCAGACTTGGCGTAGTTCCGGCCGTATGTCTCGTTTATGGGACCGATGCGCCCGCAACCGGGGGGTCGTGCGGCGACCCGACCAGGAGAGCCGCAATAATGCTGGGCGTGGCGACAGCATCCGCAATTACGACGACGACAGCACCATCGTCCCGCCGGCCCAACTTGGTCAGCGTCGGGACGATCGTTTGGCTGTCCTCTGAGCTCATGTTCTTCGCGGCGCTGTTCGCGATGTACTTCACCATCCGGTCGGTCAGTCTCGGCCAGGACAAGCCCTGGCCCACGCTGCCTGAAGGCGTCCACCTGGACGTCCCGTACGCGCTGGTCAACACGATCGTCCTGGTCCTGTCGAGTGTGACGTGCCAGCTGGGCGTGTGGGCCGCTGAGAAGGGCCAGGTCAAGAAGCTCCGGTTCTGGTACGTCATCAGCTTCCTCATGGGCGCCTGGTTCGTCGGAGGCCAGCTGTACGAGTACCACAACCTGGTGGAAGAGGGCGTGACCCTGTCCTCCAACGCCTATGGTTCGGTCTTCTACCTCACCACGGGCTTCCACGGCCTGCACGTGACCGGTGGTCTGATCGCGTTCCTGTTCATGCTGGGACGCACGTACGCCGCGAAGCGCTTCACCCATGAGCAGGCCACCAGCGCGATCGTCGTGTCCTACTACTGGCACTTCGTCGACGTCGTCTGGATCGGCCTCTTCGCGACCATCTACATCATCAAATGATCGGAACGAGGATATCGGTGAACTCGATCACCGCACGGAGGCGGCATCCACTCGCGCGATATGCCGTCCTCCTTCTGGCCCTGAGCCTCCTCGGAGGGGTGTACGCCCTGCTCGCGCCCGGAGGCGACCGGGCCGACGCGGCGATCGCCTCCGGCAGGGCGGACGACGTGGCCGCGGGCAAGGAGCTCTTCGCGGCGCACTGCGCGAGCTGCCACGGCCTGAACGCCGAGGGCTCCTACGCGCCCGGCGGTGCATCGGGCCCGAGCCTCATCGGCGCCGGCGCGGCGGCCGTGGACTTCCAGGTGTCCAGCGGCCGCATGCCGTTCGCGAACCCCGGCCCCCAGGCTCCGCGCAAGCGTCCCGCCGAGTGGGTCAACCCGGACACCGTCCGGCAGCTCGCCGCCTACGTGCAGTCGCTCGGCGGCGGTCCCGCCAAGCCTTCCCTGGAGTCGGTGGACCCGGCCAAGGGCGACCCCGCCAAGGGGGGTGAGCTGTTCCGGGCCAACTGCATCCAGTGCCACAACTTCGTGGGCTCGGGCGGCGGCCTGACCTACGGCAAGTACGCGCCTCCGCTGAACCCCGCCACGCCCACCCAGATCTACGAGGCGATGGCCACGGGCCCGCAGGCCATGCCGGTCTTCAACGACAGCACGATCACCCCCGAGCAGAAGCGCGACATGATCGCGTACATCGTCGGCGCACGTAACCAGCCCGACCCGGGCGGCAGCGGCCTCGGCCGGATCGGCCCTGTCACCGAGGGCCTCGTGGCCTGGGTCGTGGGCATCAGCCTCCTCGCCCTCGCCGCCATCTGGATCACCGCGAAGAAGCGTCAGGCCAACCATGACTGAGAACCGGAACGACATCGACCAGCCCGACGACCGCGTCCCGAGGCGCGTCATCGGCACCCCCCCTCCGCGGGGTGAGGAGTCCGTGCTCGGCGCGCCGCCCAAGGACGACGGTCCGATCGTGTTCGAAGGGGTGAAGTTCCCCGACCCGGCGACCGCGCGCAGGGGCGAGCGCGTCGCCGCCCTGCTGTTCGTGGTCGCCTTCCTGGCGGGCGTCGCCTTCGTGGTCTCGTACGTCGTCTTCCAGGTCGGCACGATCGACCGCACCCAGGTCTCCAACTTCGCCCTCGGCGGCACGCTGACGATCGCCCTGTTGTCCCTGGCGGCCGGCATCGTGGTCTGGGTCCGGCAGATCATGCCGAAGTACAGCCTCGTGCAGGAGCGCCACCCGATGGCCTCCGCGCCCCAGGTGCGCGAGGAGGTCGAGAAGACCTTCCTACAGGGCGCCGAGGAGAGCGGCTTCGTCCGGCACAAGCTGCTGCGCCGCACGCTTCTGCTGGCCTCCGCCCCGCTCGGCCTGCTGCCGCTGGTGCTGCTGAAGGACCTCGGCCCGCTGCCGGGCACCTCGCTGCGGCACACGGTCTGGAACAAGGGCCGCCGCCTGATCGTCGAGGGGACCCACGAGCCGATCCGCGCGGCGGACTTCAACTCCCCCGGCGGCATCCTGTCGGTGGTGCCCGAGGGGTACGAGGAAGACCTCAACGCCCTGGCCAAGGCGACCTTGATCCTGATCAAGTTCCGGCCGGAAGAGATCAAATCGGGCACCAAGCTCAATTGGACCTACGACAGCATCGTTGCATACTCTAAAATCTGCACCCACGTGGGCTGTCCGGCAGCGCTCTACGAGCAGACGACGCACCACATCCTCTGCCCCTGTCACCAGTCCACCTTCGACGCGGCAGACGGAGCGAAGGTCATCTTCGGCCCCGCCGCGCGTCCCCTGCCCCAGCTGCCGATCGGGGTCGACGGCGAGGGGTACCTCATCGCACAGAGCGACTTCAATGTCCCGGTCGGACCCAGCTTCTGGGAGCGCGGGGACGCCGAAGCCGAAGCTAGGGGGCAGAAATGAGCCTCGACGGTCCTCCCAAGGCCATCGCGGGACCCGCGAGTTTCATCGACGACCGCATCGGCGCGGGCAACTTCCTCAAGCGCAACCTGCGCAAGGTCTTCCCGGACCACTGGTCGTTCCTGCTCGGTGAGATCGCGCTCTACTCCTTCATCATCCTGCTTCTGACCGGTACGTTCCTGACGTTCTGGTTCAAGCCGAGCATGGCCGAGGTCACCTACAACGGCTCTTACGGGCCGCTCGTGGGCGTCCACATGTCGCAGGCCTACGAGTCCTCGCTGCACATCAGCTTCGACGTCCGCGGCGGTCTGCTGATCCGCCAGATCCACCACTGGGCGGCGCTGCTGTTCGTGGCGGGCATGATGGTGCACATGCTCCGCGTGTTCTTCACCGGCGCCTACCGCAAGCCGCGCGAGCTCAACTGGATCATCGGTGTGCTTCTTCTCACACTCGCGCTCGCCGAGGGCCTGACCGGCTACTCCCTCCCCGACGACCTGCTCTCCGGCGCCGGTCTGCGGATCACCGAGGGTGTGGCCATCTCCCTCCCGCTTGTCGGCACGTACATCACGTACTTCCTGTTCGGCGGCGAGTATCCCGGCGAGGACGTGATCTCGCGGTTCTACAGCCTGCACATCCTGCTGATCCCGGGCATCCTGCTGGCGCTCATCTCCGCGCACATGATCCTCATGTGGGTGCAGAAGCACACGCAGATGCCGGGCAAGGGCCGCACCGAGACCAACGTGGTGGGCGCTCCGTTCTACCCGGCCTTCATGGCCAAGGCCGGCGCCTACTTCCTGTTCACCTTCGGTGTGCTGGCGCTGCTCGGCACGTTCGCGCAGATCAACCCGATCTGGTTGTTCGGCCCGTACACGCCGGCCGACATCTCGGCGGGTTCCCAGCCCGACTTCTACATGGGCTTCCTGGAAGGCTCGCTGCGGCTCATGCCCGCGTGGGAGATCAACTTCCTGGGGTACACCCTCCCGCTGAGCGTGCTCATCCCGGCTCTGCTGCCGATGGGCATCATCATGACCGGCCTCGCGCTCTATCCGTTCGCCGAGCAGTGGATCACCGGCGACAGGAGCGAGCACCACGTGGCCGACCGGCCGCGCAACAACCCGCACCGCACCTCGATCGGCCTCGCGGCCATCACGTTCTACGGTGTGCTGTGGCTGCTGGGCGCTAACGACTGGATCTCGGCGAAGTTCCACATCTCGCTCTACACCACGACCGAGGTCGGGCGGGTGCTGGTCTTCGTGGGGCCGGCGATCGCGTACTTCATCACCTACCGGATGTGCATCGGGCTCCAGCGCAAGGACCTCGAACTGGTGGTCCACGGTGTGGAGTCCGGCGTCATCAAGCGCCTGCCGCACGGTGAGTACATCGAGGTCCACGTGCCCCCGGCCGATGACCTGGTGGCCCTGGTCCAGGGGAAGAAGTCCATCCCCGCCATCGAGGCCGGCCCGGACGGCGACGGCGTCCCCCCCAAGGGGATGCGGAACCCGCTCGGCAGGCTCCGGGCCAAGCTCAGCGAGACGTACTCGGCCGACACCGACGCGATCGCGCTCGACACGGCCCACAACGGCCACCACGACGGGCACGACGGCCACGGGGCCACGCCCGCCGCGGTCGGCACGGGTCACGGCGACGAGGACACCAAGGCCCTCGGCCACTGAGCCGCCGGCTCCGGAGTACACGAACAAGAAAGACCACAGGGCCCGGACGCGAGATCGCGTCCGGGCCCTGTGGCGTCTCCGTCAGGAAGTGCCCTTGTTCTTCTTCTCGTCCGCCGTGGTGGCGGTGTGGTCGGCCGCGGGGTACGCCGACAGCGTCTCGGTGGTGAACCCCGACCGCAGGCCGCTCCAGCGGAGCCACTGCGGCCAGGTCTCCTGCCAGTGGCCCCACCCGTTGGCCGGGTCGAGCTGGCGGGGCGTGCCGCTCACGATGATCGGGTCGCCGATCAGGGTCGTCTCCTTGAACCACTTGGCGTTCGACGGGCTGACATTGATGCAGCCGTGGCTGACGTTGGAGTTGCCCTGCGAGCCCACCGACCAGGGAGCGCCGTGGACGTACTCCCCGCTGTCGGAGATCCGCACGGTGTCGTACACGGTCAGGCTGTAGTAACCGGCGCTGCCGGGCCCCGCGTCGGGGTTGGTCATGGTGGTGACGTCCTCGCGCGACATCGCCAGGTGGACGCCGTTGGTCGTGTAGTGCCTCCAGTCGCCGCCCTCGCCGGCGCTGAGCGGCACGGTCCTGACGACCTGGCCGTCGCGCTTGACCGTCATCTGGTGCGAGACGGTGTCCGCGTGGCTGATCTGGGACCGCCCGATGGTGAACTCCCGGACGTAGTCCTGGCGGCCGTACATTCCGGCGCCGCCGTGCACCCCGGCGAGCTGCGCCACCAGCTTCACCTTGGTGTGGGCGGGCCAGTACTGCTTGGGCCTGAAGCTGACCGACTTGTCGTCGAACCAGTGCCACGCCCCCTCGACCGGGTTGGAGGCCTGCACCATGAGGTTGCGCTCCACCGAGACCCGGTCGGTGATGGGATGGTCGAAGGTCAGCATGATCGGCATGCCGATGCCGACCGTCAGGCCGGTGATCTCCTTGTTGGGAAGGATCTTGTCGATCGCGAACAGCTGGGACGCCTTGACCGTGGAGAACTCGCTGCTCACCTGCTTGGTCCTGCCCGCGGGGTCCACGGCGACGACGGTCACCTGGTAGGTCTCCCCCGGGGCCATGGCGCGCTTGCTTCGCCACTGGGTGCGGTCCGCGCTCAACAGGCCCGCGACGGGCGTGTCCTTCGACTTGACGCGGACGCTGACGCTCCTGAGAGCGCCGTTGACGGCTCCGACCATGACGGGCAGTTCAGGTGCCACCTGAGTCGCCCCGTTGCCCGGAGAAACGCTCACAGCCAGCTCAGCCCGTGAACCAGCGGTGTCTTGTCCCTCTCGGTCGGTGCCGTTCGTACAACCGCCCGCCAGCAACAGGGCCAACGCCCCCGCCCCAAGGGCGACCACCCGGATCTCGACGTGTCCCACGTTACGTCTCCCCCGCTCCGATGGATCACTCCTTGTGAGTTATTACCCGGTTACAGCGTGTCGCGTACCTTCGCTCAAGGAGAAACGCCGAAACGACCTGCAAAAAAGGCCTCGCGGACGACCGACGGTTCCTTGAAGGAAACCGCAGGTCGCCCGCGAGGCAGGCCGTACGGAGCGCGATCAGACGTGATCGGCGGAGGGGGTCGGAGCGGAGGCCGGCCCGGCGCGGAGGCGCTCGCCGGTCTCTGTCCCGGTCAGTGCGAGAAGTGACCCCGGTAGTACTGGAAGACGAAGCCGATCGAGGCCATGATGACCGCGAAAGCCCCGATGAGGAACATCCACCAGCCGATGACGAATCCGACGACCATGAACGCGGCCGCCAGGCAGACGAACAGCGGCCACCAGCTCGACGGGCTGAAGAAGCCCAGCTCGCCGGCGCCGTCGCTGATCTCGGCGTCCTTCCTGTCCTCCGGCTGCTCGCCGATGCGGCGGGCGGTGAAGAGCAGGTAATAGCCGATCATCAGGGCGAGGCCCACGGAGATGGCCAGCGCGGTGGTGCCGGTCGGCTCCTTCGACCAGAACCAGTAGACGAGGTCCACCGCGCCGAAGAAGACGCCGCAGAGCAGAAACATCCAGCCCTGAACCTTCATCGGGCCTCCTCCAGCTCCTCGACCGGCGCCAGCCGGTGCGGGTTGTGCAGGTCGAAGGCGGGACGCTCCGACCGGATCCGCGGCAGCTTGGTGAAGTTGTGCCGGGGGGGCGGGCACGACGTCGCCCACTCAAGGGAGTTGCCGAAGCCCCACGGGTCGTCCACGGTGACCTTGGGAGCGCTGCGCCACGTACGCCACACGTTGTACAGGAACGGCAGCGTCGAGGCCCCAAGGATGAACGCGCCGATCGAGGAGACGACGTTCAGGTCGGTGAAGCCGTCGGCCGGCGAGTAGTCGGCGTAGCGACGGGGGAAGCCCTCGACGCCGAGCCAGTGCTGCACCAGGAAGGTGGTGTGGAAGCCGATGAACAGCGTCCAGAAGTGCCACTTGCCCAGTGTGTCGTTGAGCATCCTGCCGGTGAACTTCGGCCACCAGAAGTAGAAGCCGGAGAACATCGCGAAGACCACGGTGCCGAAGACGACGTAGTGGAAGTGCGCGACCACGAAGTAGGAGTCGCTCGCCTGGAAGTCCAGCGGCGGCGAGGCCAGGATGATGCCGGTCAGGCCGCCGAACAGGAACGTGACCAGGAAGCCGACGGCGAAGAGCATCGGCGACTCGAACGACAGGTGGCCCCGCCACATCGTGCCGATCCAGTTGAAGAACTTCACCCCGGTCGGCACCGCGATGAGGAAGGTCATGAACGAGAAGAACGGCAGCAGCACCTGGCCGGTGACGAACATGTGGTGCGCCCACACCGCCGCCGACAGGCCGGCGATGGAGATGGTCGCGGCGACGAGGCCGATGTAGCCGAAGATCGGCTTGCGGCTGAAGACCGGGAGCACCTCGGTGATGATGCCGAAGAACGGCAGCGCGATGATGTACACCTCGGGGTGCCCGAAGAACCAGAACAGGTGCTGGAAGAGCATCGCCCCGCCCGTGGACGAGTCGAAGATGTGGGCCCCCAGATGCCGGTCGGCCTCCAGCGCGAGCAGCGCGGCGGCCAGCACCGGGAAGGCCAGCAGCACCAGGATGCTGGTGAGCAGGATGTTCCAGGTGAAGATCGGCATGCGGAACATCGTCATGCCCGGGGCGCGCATGGTGATGATCGTGGTGATGAAGTTCACCGCGCCGAGGATCGTGCCGATGCCGGACATCGACAGACCCATGATCCACAGGTCGCCGCCGACGCCCGGGGACGAGACGGCGTCCGACAGCGGGGTGTAGGCGGTCCAGCCGAACGCCGCGGCGCCGTCGGGGGTGAAGAACCCGGAGATGGCGATCACGCTTCCGAACAGGTAGAGCCAGTAGCTCACCATGTTCAGCCGGGGGAACGCCACGTCGGGGGCGCCGATCTGCAGCGGCATGAGCTCGTTGGCGAAGCCCGCGAACAGCGGGGTCGCGAACATGAGCAGCATGATCGTGCCGTGCATGGTGAACAGCTGGTTGAACTGCTCGTTGCTGACGAACTCCAGGCCGGGCTGGGCCAGCTCGGCACGCATGATCAGCGCCATGACGCCGCCGATCAGGAAGAACACGAAAGAGGTGATCAGGTAGAGGTGCCCGATCACCTTGTGGTCGGTCGAGGACGCCCACCGGGCGATGACCGTGCCCTTGCGGGCGCGCCTCTGGGCGGCGATGCTCGCCTGGATCGAGGGCTCGTTGATGGCGGTCACTGGGCACTCCCCGCCTGACTGTTGACGTACTGGTCGTACTCGGCCTGGGGCACGAGCTTCACCGTGAAGAGCATGCGGCTGTGGTCGACGCCACAGAGCTCGGCACAGCGTCCGGCGAACTCTCCGCTCTTGTCGAGCGTCTGGATCTCGAAGACGTTCTTCACGCCGGGGATGACGTCACGCTTGAACAGGAACGCGGGAACCCAGAACGAGTGGTTCACATCCGGCGAGACGAGGTCGAACTGGACCTTCTTGTTCGCCGGCAGCACCAGAACGGGGCGCTGGGCCGGCGTGCCGACCACGCTGACGACCTTGCCGTCGTACTGGCTGGTGAAGCGCCAGCTCCACTGGAAGCCCTCGACCTTGACCTTCACGTCCGGGTTCGCCGACACCTTGGTGATGGCGTTCTCGTCACGGGCGGTGAAGTAGAAGAACACCGCCACCATGATGATCGGCACCGTGGTGTAGAGGATCTCGATCGGGAGGTTGTACCGCACCTGGGGCGGCAGGGCGTCGGTCGAGTTCTTGCGCTTGCGGTGGAACGCGCAGGCCCACAGGATCAGGCCCCAGACGACGACACCGACGGCAAGGGAGGCGATCCAGGCACCGTTCCAGAGACTCTGGATGATGCCGGCCTCCTTGGTGACGCCTTCCGGCATGCCGGCACGAGACCACGTACCTACGCCATCACACGCCGTCAGGGAGACCATCAGCGCCGCCAAAGCGACGGCGCGTGGCACCCTGCGACGGGCCAACGGACGCCGTATAGAACGGCGGGTCGGACTCACGGATCGCCTACCCCACAGATAAAGCCCAAGAGTCCCCCTCCTGGGCGATCGTTTCCAGATTCACGAGATTCGCGCTCTTAGTTGTCTCACGTCACGCTGGGGGACACATTAGCGCGCACTGGGGCCGCCCTCCTTCCCAGCCCCCGTTAACGTGTTTGAGCCGTTGCCGGGATCCTCCCGCCGGCGTCGGCCCAGGCGGACCGCCGTCCGGCAAGGGTGCGACCATGAACGCGTGGCGTACTTCGACGCGGCATCGACCGAACCACTGCACCCCACCGCTCGTGAGGCGCTGATCGCGACCCTCGACGCGGGCGGCGCCGACCCCTCGCGCCTGTACGGCTCCGCGCGGCGGGCCCGCCTGCTGCTCGAACAGGCGCGCGCCGAGGCCGCCGAGGTGATCGGCGCCCGGCCGGACGAGGTGTCCTTCACCTCCTCCGGCACGCAGGCCGTCCACCTGGGGGTGCTCGGGACGCTGCTGGGCCGGCGGCGGGCAGGACGGCGTCTGGTCACCGGCGCCATCGAGCACTCCAGCGTCCTTTCGGCCGCGGCCGCGCACCAGCGCGAGGGGGGCACCGTCGAGCTCGTCGGCGTCGGCCTCACCGGCAGGGTCGATCCCGCCGAGTTCGCCGCCGCCGTCGCGCGGGAGGGCACGGCGCTCGCCTGCCTGCAGACCGCCAACCACGAGGTCGGCACCCTGCAGCCCGTCGAGGAGGCGGCCGAGGCGTGCCGGTCCTCCGGGGTGCCGCTGCTGGTGGACGCGGCCCAGACGGTGGGGCGGCTTCCCGTCCCTGCCGGATGGTCGGTGCTGGCCGCGAGCGCCCACAAATGGGGCGGTCCCGCCGGGGTGGGGCTGCTTGCCGTGCGCAAGGGCACCCGGTGGCGCTCCCCGCTGCCGGAGGACGAGCGCGAGCGGCGCAGGGTGCCCGGTTTCGAGAACGTCCCGGCCGCCGTCGCGGCCGTCGCGGCGCTGCGGGCGGCGGTCGCCGGGGCCGAGGAGGAGAACGCGCGGCTGTCGGCGCTGGTGGACCGCGTCCGCGAAGAGGTGCCCCGGCTGGTCCCTGATGTGGAGGTCGTGGGCGAACCCACACTGCGAGCGCCCCACATCGTCACGTTCTCGTGCCTTTACGTGGCTGGTGAGGCAATATTGACGGAGTTGGACAGGGCCGGTTTTGCCGTATCTTCCGGCAGTTCGTGCACGGCGAGTACGCTACGGCCATCGCACGTGCTGGAGGCGATGGGAGTGCTCACACATGGGAACGTCAGGGTGTCCCTGCCCAGGGGCGCGTCCGGCGCGGAGGTCGACCGCTTCCTGTCCGTCCTGCCCGGCGTCGTCCGGCGTATCCGCGAGAGCGTAGGGGTGACATCGTGATGACCGGCCGGCGGAAGCCCGCGCCCGAGCAGGCGGCGCAGGAGACGGTCCAGCCGCCCGCCGCCCTGACGATCGACGCCCTCGGGCGCAAGTGCCCCATTCCCATCATCATGCTGGCCGAGCGCATCAACGAGGTGCCGCTCAACGCGACGGTGGCCGTGCTCGCCGACGACCCGGCCGCCTTCACCGACGTACCCGCCTGGTGCAGGCTGAAGTCCCACCACCACGTGGCGAGCTACGAGCTGCCCGGGGGCGGCTGGGCCATCCACGTGAGGCGCAACTACTGACCCCTGCCCGCCGGAGCGTTCCCAGCGGGTTCAGGGATCAGCCGTTGAAGAGTCCCATACGGCCCGTACAGGCCCGTACAGGCCGTTACAGGGACAGAGGCGATCAGGAGTACAGGCACCGGATGTGCGGCTCGACCTCGCCGGCGGCGTCGGTGCCGTAGGCGGCCGCGAACCGGTCGAGGAAGCCCTGCCTGCCGAGCTGGTACTCCTGGCAGCCGACGTGCTCCAGGACGTGGGTGGCGGTGAGGTTGCCGAGCTGGCCGCAGCGCTCCAGGGGCAGGCCCCAGACGAGCCCCGACAGGAAGCCCGCGCGGAAGGCGTCGCCGACGCCGGTCGGGTCGACCTTGCCGAGCTCGGGGGTCGGGGCGATGTGCAGGGCCGGCTCCCCCGCGCGGTCGATGCGGGCCCCCTTGGGCCCGAGGGTGGTCACCCGCACTCCGACGCGGGACAGCACATCCTCGTCGGACCAGCCGGTCTTCTGCTCGACGAGCGCCTTCTCGTAGTCGTTCGTGAACAGGTAGGCGGCGCCCTCGATGAGCGACCTGATCTCGTCGCCGCCCATGCGGGCGAGCTGCTGGGAGGGGTCGGCCGCGAACGGGATGCCGCGCTGGCGGCACTCCTCGGTGTGGCGCACCATGGCGGCGGGGTCGTTCGGGCTGATCAGGACCAGGTCGAGGCCGCCCACGCGCTCGGAGATCGGCTGCAGCTCGATCTCGCGGGCCTCGGCCATCGCCCCGGTGTAGAACGAGGCGATCTGGTTGTGGTGCTCATCGGTGGTGCACAGGAACCGGGCGGTGTGATGCAGCTCCGAGATGTGCACCGAGGAGCAGTCGACACCATGGCGCTCAAGCCAGGAACGGTAGTCGGCGAAGTCGGAGCCGACCGCGCCCACCAGGATCGGCGAGAGGCCGAGACAGCCCATGCCGAAGGAGATGTTGGCGGCGATGCCTCCGCGCCGGACCTGCAGGTCGTCGACGAGAAAGGACAGCGATACTCGGTCGAGCTGATCGGCGATGAGCTGGTCCCCGAAACTGCCCGGGAAGGTCATCAGATGATCGGTGGCGATGGAGCCGGTGACGGCGATGCGCACGGGGTCATTCTCCTCGTTGTCAGCCTCGGCGGGACCGCCAAGAATACGGCACCGGAATGGGCCGCAGGCTGGAGGATAGGCCCTCGATGATCTCCACGACGGGCCGGCGATCTGTCGGGCGGCGAGGAGTGACCATTGTCACCTGTGACGATGACGGCACCCCCCTAGGACGCCCAAGTGGCATCGCCGCCCACCCGTGAGGCGAGCGGACGGCGTGCGTGCCGGATGGTGAGTCCGGGCATGACGACACCCCGCCTCGTGGGGTGATCCACGGACGGGGTGCCGACCGGCGCTCCTAGTTGAACGAGTCGCCGCAGGCGCAGGAACCCGTGGCGTTCGGGTTGTCGATCGTGAAGCCCTGCTTCTCGATGGTGTCCACGAAGTCCACGGTCGCTCCCGTGAGGTACGGAGCGCTCATGCGGTCGGTGACGACGCTGACGCCGCCGAAGTCGGAGACGACGTCCCCGTCCATCGAGCGGTCATCGAAGAAGAGCTGGTAGCGCAGGCCCGAGCAGCCGCCAGGCTGCACCGCGACGCGCAGCTGCAGGCCCTCTTCGCCCTGCTGCTCCAGCAGGCTGCGCACCTTGGACGCGGCCGCGTCGGTCAGGACCAGGCCCTGCTGCGTGGTCTCGCTGCTCTCAACCGTCATTTGTTGACTCCCCGTCTGCCCCTACGCCCCTCGGGGACGGAGGCCTTGTTCTGAGGTCTCAGTTAGACGCTACCAACAGCTGGGCGCCGCTACACATTCCTGTCTCACCGTACGGTCTCCCCGACCCCCCCGGGAATAGCGGCCGCCGCTCGTGTGTAGTGTTAGTCGTCAACTAGACGATAAGTCCCCTAAGAGGTGTTTCAGCCGTGACGACTACCGAGACCGGCCTCCCGCTCTTCGTGCTCGGCCAGGGCACCGACACGCACAGCGAACGCGGCGTCGACTGCCCCGGCGAGCTGCCCCCGGCCTCCGACCCGGATCTGGTGGCGCGTGCGGTCAGGGCCAAGGCCGCCCTGGGCGACAGGCTGTTCGTGCTCGGGCACCACTACCAGCGCGACGAGGTCATCCAGTTCGCCGACGTGACCGGAGACTCCTTCAAGCTCGCCCGCGAGGCGGCGGCCCGTCCGGAGGCCGAGTACATCGTCTTCTGCGGGGTCCACTTCATGGCCGAGTCGGCGGACATCCTGACCGGCGACGCCCAGCGGGTCGTGCTCCCCGATCTCGCCGCGGGATGCTCGATGGCCGACATGGCCACCTTCGACCAGGTCGAGGAGGCGTGGGACGTCCTGACGGACCTGGGAATCGCCGACATCACGGTGCCGATCACGTACATGAACTCCTCGGCCGACATCAAGGCGTTCTGCGGGCGCAACGGGGGCGCGGTGTGCACCTCCTCCAACGCCCGCCGCGCCCTGACCTGGGCGTTCGACCAGAGCCCCGAGGGGCCCGCGAAGCAGGCCGGGGACAGGAAGGTCCTGTTCCTGCCCGACCAGCACCTCGGCCGCAACACGGCGGTCCTGGAGATGGGCTTCTCCCTTTCCGACTGCGTGGTCTACAACCCGCACCGCCCCAACGGCGGCCTCACAGATCAGCAGCTCAGGGACGCGAAGGTGATTCTCTGGCGTGGGCACTGCTCGGTACACGGCCGGTTCACCGCCGAGTGCGTGGACGAGGTCCGTGAGCGCGTGCCCGGCGTCAACGTGCTGGTCCACCCCGAGTGCCGGTACGAGGTCGTCACCAAGGCCGACCACGTCGGCTCGACGGAGTACATCATCAAGATGCTGGACGAGGCCCCGGCCGGGTCCTCCTGGGCCGTCGGCACCGAGCTGAACCTGGTCAAGCGGCTGGCCGCCCGGCACCCGGACAAGACCGTGACCTTCCTCGACCGGACGGTCTGCTACTGCTCCACGATGAACCGCATCGACCTGCCGCACCTGGTCTGGGCCCTGGAGTCGCTCGTCGAGGGCGACGTCGTGAACCAGATCACCGTCGACCCCGAGACCACGCACTGGGCCAAGGTCGCCCTCGACCGGATGCTCGCCCTTCCCTGAGCCCGTAGACCGCCGAAGCCCGGCCGGGTGCCGCATCGCCCGGCCGGGCCGGCGCGCACCGGCCGGGACGCCCGGCTAGGTCAGCTCGTACACCACGCGGACGGCGATGGTGACCGATCCGTGCCCGGGGTTGATGGAGGCCTTCTCGGCCAGCGCGAAGCGGGACGGGGACGTGTCGCCCTCCTCCTCCATCTTCACGATGCGGCCGAGGCCCCGGCCGGTCATGGTCGCGTACTGATTGGCCTTGTCCCGCGCGTCCTTGTACGCCTTGGCCCGCGCCGCCCTCACCAGCGCCGCCGTCTTCGAGACCTCGAACGATATGCCGTTCAGCCGCACGTCCTCGCCGACCGCCGCCACCGCGTCGACGATCGCGTCGGCCTTGGACAGGTCGCGGATCAGCGCCTCCACGCCCTGGGAGGCACGGAAGCCCACCACCTTCGGGTACTTGTCGTACTCGGTCCCGAGGGAGAGGTCGTTGGTGCGCATGTCGGACCTGGCCACCCCCGCGGCCAGGAGCACCTCCGTCAGCTTGGCGGCGCCCCTCTGCACGGCCGCGAACGCCTCCCCGGCCTTCGTCCTGCGCGCCTCCACGCCGACGTTGAGGTGCATCACGTCCGGGATCGTCTGGACGCTTCCGCGCCCGACGACGGTGAGTTCCGTCGGGTCGGTCCCGGCTTCCCGCTGCGCCGCCGGCGCGGATCCCCTCGTCAGGGAGGCGGGCGCACTCGCGGAGGTGCCGGAGACCGCGAGCGCCGGGCCCGCCTGCGCTCCCAGGAGGACGGCGGCGATGGCGGTGGCCGCCGGCACCACACTCAGCTTGATCATGGGGACATGCCACCATCGGGGGAGCTCCGCACCGGCGCGCCCCCTCCGGGGACGGCCGGAACTTGACCAATCTCAGGTCCCCCGGGTGTAGCGCAGGTACTGTTTCTTGTACTCCCCCGCCTTGGCCGTCGCCAGCACGCGCGTCGCGTTGCCCTGGAAGTCGATGACCACGGCCTCGTAGTCCTCGCCCTTCTTCCGCCATCCCGCGATGTGCTGGTCGTCGTACCAGCCGATGAGCCGGTCGGTCGGGAAGGGGACGCGGGCCCTCGCCTGGCCGTCCGTGGTCCAGACGCAGATCAGGTCGATCGACCCGTCGCAGGAAGTCATGAACTGCGTCCCGGACGGCGACACGTCGTCGCCGTCCACGGTCAGCGGGGCGCCGACGTCGAGCAGCGTCGACAGCACGGTCCCGTTGACGTCGTAGAACCTGATGCGCTGGGTCTTCCCCTTGAGTGCCCACGTGCCGACGGCCCTGCTGTCGCCGCGCCAGAAGTAGCTCCAGCGGCCGACGTCCTTCTCCTTCACGTGGACGACCTTGGCCTTACGGCTCGCGACGTCGATGATCGCGTAGCCGTAGCCCCTGCTGGTGTCGTCGACGGCCTCGTTGAGGGTGACCAGCACCTTCGTGCCGTCCGGGGACCACTGGGGGAAGGTCGGGTAGACCGGCGCCTCGGCCATCCTGATCGTCGTGGACCTGCCGGTCGCCCGGTCGACGAGGGAGACCGTGGAGTAGCTGTCCTTGGTGTAGACGGTGTCGGTGCCCACCGCCTGGCGGCCGTCGCCGCTGACCGTGTACTCGAAGTACTTCTTGGTCCGGGCGAAGGAGTTCTTCCCCACGCCCCTGAGGTAGACCCGCTTGCCGTAGTCCAGGCTGTAGTACGTCAGCTTGATCGGGTCCGCGTCGTTCTCGTGGATCGTGATCGAGCTTCCCGGCAGGTCGATACTCCGGGTCGCGGCGGGCGGGGTCGCCCCGGCCGAGGCCGTAGCCGTGGGGGTCGAGGGCGTCCCCGCGGCCGAGGGCGTCCCCGCTGTGCCCGACGGCCTGGACCCCGGGGACGACGTCTCGCTCACGGGCTCGCCGGAGCTTCCCGCCGGATCGGTCGCGCCGGCGTTCGAGGAGCCCCGTGAGTCATCGGCCATCGACTGGACGACCAGGTACCCGCCTCCGCCGAGCGCCAGCACCCCCGCGGCCACCGCGGCGGTGATGAGGGGCACCCGGCTCCCCCGGCTCCCCTGGCGCCCGCCGGGCTCGGTGGCCTCGGCGCCGCCCGGTCCGGTCGTCCGCGCGTCGCCCGCCCACGCGGGGGGTGGCGGCGTGCCGGTGGTCTGCCAGCTCGGAAGCGGCTGCCCGGGGTACGGCCGCGAGGCGTACCCCTGTCCCGGATACGGCGGCGAGGGTGGCGGGGGCTGGGACGAGGCCGGGGGCTGCGGCCCGGCGTACGGCGCGGGCGCCTGCCACCCCTGCCCCTGAACCGGTCCCCGCCCGTGAACCTGCCCCCGTCCCGGTCCCTGAACCTGCCCTTGGCCCTGCCCCTGCCCCTGGCCCTGGCCCTGGGGCTGGGGCTGCGCCTGGCCCTGGGCGGGGTCGGCCCGCCACCTGCGCGTGGGCTCCCCCTGCGCCATGGCCGATCCCTCCGCCATGATCGCGACAGCCGGGGCCGCGCCGGTGCCGTGCCCGAGCAGGCGCATGAGCACCTCGCCCGCCGAGGGCCGCGCGGCCGGGTCCTTGGCCAGGCACGCGGCCACGATGCCCCTGAGCGGCTCGTCCAGCGAGCTGAGATCGGGTTCGAGGCTCATGACGCGGTGGAAGATGGCCGGGAGGCTGTCGGTGCCGAAGGGCGCGCCGCCGGTGGCGGCGAACACCATCGTGCCCGCCCAGGCGAACAGGTCGGCGGGCGGGCCCGCCTGCTCCCCGGCGAGCTGCTCCGGGGTCATGTACGCGGGCGTGCCCACGACCATCGAGGTGAGCGTGGAACTCTTGTCCAGCGCCTTGGCGATGCCGAAGTCGATGACGCGCGGCCCGTCCGTGCCCAGCAGGACGTTGGAGGGCTTGAAGTCGCGGTGGACGATGCCGGCCTGGTGGATCGCGACCAGCGCCGTCACGGTGCCGATCGCCAGCCGGTGCAGGGCCGCGCCCTGGCGGGGCCCGTCGCGCTCGACGACCTCGTCGAGGGTCGGACCGTCGATGTACTCGCTGACGATGAACGGCCGCTGGTCGGCCACGCCCGTCTCGATCACCTGCGCGGTGCAGAACGTCGCGACCCGTACGGCGGTGGAGACCTCCCGGACGAACCTGGCGAGCGCCTCCTCGTTCTGGGCGAGGTCGGAGCGGAGCACCTTGACGGCGACGGTGGCGCCCGCCGGCGAGCGGCCCAGGTACACGACCCCCTGACCGCCCTCCCCGAGCCGAGCGGTGAGCTCGTAGCTCCCCACCCGTACCGGGTCGCCCGGCCGCAACGGCACCGGGTTCGACATGGCTCCCCCTCCATCCCCCCACTTATGGACTTATTCAACCCATTGTGGCGTGTTCATGGGGATCACATCGGTTCCAGGGCCAAGCCGTACCCGTAGCGTGACCCGCGCCCTGGCCAGCGTCGCCGGCACCGCCTCCCTCGACGCCGGCCGCACCTCGCTGACGTTCGTGCCCGCGGCTCCGCTGG
>NZ_JBEZFH010000020.1:32474-59788 GCF_040649355.1 Sphaerisporangium sp. NPDC049002
GGGGGGGCGGGGGGGGGCGGTGGGGCGCGCCCCACCGCCGCGGACGCCCCTGCGGAACAGGGTCGAAAGGCTCGGCACGGCCAGGAAGCCCTCGGCGATCACCGAGGCCAGCCCCACCTTGGGCAGGTCGCGCGTGTCGTCGAAGGCGAGGAAGCGCGGCACCCACCGGGGGCGGTACTTGGCGTTCGCCCGGTACAGCGACTCCAGTTGCCACCACCGGGAGAAGAACACCAGCGTGCACCGCCACAGGCGCAGCACCGGTCCCGCGCCGAGCCTCGCGCCGCCTTCGAAGACCGACCGGAACATGGCGAAGTTGAGCGAGATCTCCTTCACCCCGAGCTCCCCCGCCTGGGCGACCAGCCCGGCGACCATGAACTCCATCAACCCGTTGTCGGAGTCGCGGTCGCGCCGCATGAGGTCGAGCGACAGGCCGTCGTCGCCCCACGGCACGAACGACAGCAGGGCCGCCGGCTTCCCGTCGGCGTCCCTGGCCTCCACCAGGACGCAGGAGCCGTCCGCCGGGTCGCCGAGCCGCCCGAGCGCCATCGAGAACCCCCGCTCGGTCTCGGTGTCGCGCCAGGCGGTGGCACGCTCGATGATGTGGCGCATCTCCTCCTGGGACAGATCGGCGTGCCTGCGGATCCGCAGGGTGAACCCGGCGCGCTTCACGCGGTTGACCGCCTGGCGCACCCCGCGCATCTCCCTGCCCTCAAGGCCGAACGACCCGACCTCGATGACCGCCTCGTCCCCGAGCTCCAGGACGCGCAGCCCCGCACGCGCGTACGCGTGGGCCGCCGCCTCGCTCGGGCCGATGGCCGCGGGCGCCCAGCCGTAGCGGCGGGCCTCGTCCATCCACGCCCGGATCGCCGGCCCCCAGGCCTCCACGTCGCCGATGGGGTCTCCCCCGGCCAGGCAGACCCCCGCCACCACGCGGTACGAGACCGCCGCCTTGCCGCTCGGGGAGAAGATGGCGGCGCGGTCGCGGCGGGTGGCGAAGTAGCCGAGCGAGTCGCGCGAGCCGTACGCCTCGACCAGCGCCCTGATCCGCTCCTCGCTCTCGGGGGGCAGCTCCGCCCTGGCCCGCTGGGAGCGGAACAGCACGGCGAAGGCGACCAGAACCGCGACGGCGCTGAGCAGGCCGATGACGAAGTTCACCCACCCCGGCGGGCGCCCGGACCGGTAGAGGTCCAGGGTCGCCGCCCCGCCGAGCGCCCTTTCCAGAGCCCAGGGCAGGTGGTCGCGCGTCTTCAGGGTGTCGGGGAAGATCGTCACCAGGACGTACCCCACCGCGAAGGAGACCGCGAGCAGCGACCCGAGCGTGACCAGCGCCTTCCTGAACGACGCGCGCCGCGTGGGGGCGAAGAACTCGTCGTGCGCCGCGGCGAGGATCCCGAGGACGACGGCCGACAGCACGAGGTTGCCCTCGGAGGCGACCACCTGGCGGGTCAGGGCGAACTCCTCGACCAGGTCCGGCATCAGCGACGACGACAGCACGACGGCCAGGTTCCCGAGGACGAGCAGCACGAAGATGGTCATGAGGACCCAGTACGCCGCCCGCTTGTGACGCGCGAGGGCCCCGGCGAGGATCCCGAGGAACACCGCGTAGCCGAGGTTCGGCTCGACGGGGAAGACCGCCATCTCGATGAAGGCGGTGACGGGCCTGAGCAGGTGCCGTATGGGCGGGACCACGGCGATCACCGCCGAGTACACGGCGGCCACCGCCATGCACACCGACATCACCCGCGGCACGACGGCCCGGAAACGGCCCCCGCCCTCGGACTCTCCGGCCGCTCTGACACGGTCGTGCTCGGTCACTGCCACCCTGTTTCCCCCCGGAGATGGCTGAACTTCCGGGTGGTATACCCGTCCATTCGCATACCTAAGGGCGAGAACGACCGCAGTGATCGTCTTCGTACGGCCTGCGGGGACGGGCGGACGACGGCGGACCGCCGGAACCGTCAGAGGCCGGGGGCTCCCCAGAGGGGGAACCAGCGGGACAGATCGGGTTCGATCGGCAGCTCACCGCCGAGGGCCCCGCGGACCTGAAGCTCCAGCGCGTTGTCACGGCGCTGCCCGGGAAGCGGGGCGAAGGGGTAGAAAGTGCCCTGCTTGTAGAGGTAGACGACGGCCAGCGGCCGGTCCGACCGGTCCTTGAAGGTCACCAGCGAGCACAGCAGCGACGGCCCGAAGCCCGCCCCCTCCAGCGAGGAGTTGACGCCGTGCAGGTCGGTGACCAGGCTGCTGAGGTCGTCCGGCGGCCTTCTCACCAGCAGCCACGTGTAGCCGTAGGAGTCGTTCGACTGCTCGATCTGGGCGTCGCCGAGCAGCGCCTCGATGTCCTGTTCCAGGGTGGCGAAGGCGCCGCCCTCGGCGGCGCGGAAGCAGACCGAGCCGAGCCCGGTCGGCGCGAAGCCGGTCGCCGCCTGGAGCGTCACCGCCGCCGAGGGCAGCGCGAACAACGTGTCCAGGTTCGGCTTGGCGGGCTTGCTGCGCCCGAGCAGCGCGTCCAGCCAGCCCACTCAGGCCCCCCGGCCGAGCTGGGAGGCGATGCGGTTGAGCTGCTCCAGCCTGCGCTCCAGCGGCGGGTGGGTGGCGAACAGGGTCGCGAGGCTCGCCCCGGTGCGGCCGGACAGCGCGGGAGCGAAGAAGAAGGCGTTGAACGGCTGCGCCTCGCGCAGGTCGCGCGTGGGGATGCGGGACATCTCGCCCGTCACCTTGACCAGCGCGCTCGCGAGGGCGGATGGCCGCTGGGTGAGCAGGGCGCCGGCCCGGTCGGCCGACAGCTCGCGGTAGCGCGACAGCGCGCGGGTGAGCAGGAAGCTGATCGCGTACACCACCAGCGAGACCAGCATGATGATGAGCCCGATCGGCGGGCCGTTGTTGTTGCCCCGGTCGCGGCCGAGCCCCGAGTACAGCGCGAAGCGGGTCATCAGGCCCGCGACGATTCCGAGGAAGGACGCGATGGTCATCACGGCGACGTCGCGGTGCGCGACGTGGGACATCTCGTGGGCGACGACGCCTTCGAGCTCCAGCGGGTCGAGCCGTCGCAGCAGGCCCGTGGTGACGCAGACCACGGAGTTCTTCTGGTTCCGGCCGGTGGCGAAGGCGTTGGGGACGTCGCTGTCGGCGATCGCCACGCGGGGCTTCGGTGAGTCGGCCAGGACGCTCAGCCTGTCGATCAGGCCGTGGAGCTCCGGTGCCTCCTGCGGGGAGACCTCCTTCCCGTGCATCGCGAACAGCGCGATCTTGTCGGAGAAGAAGTACTGCACCAGCAGGAGGCCCCCGGCGAGGACGAGCACGACGATCGCCTGGACACCCATGGCGATCAGCACGCCGACGAAAGCGACGTACAGCAAGCCGAGCAGGAACATGGTCACGACCATGCGCACGGTGAGACCCCGGTCGGGGGCGTACCGGGTTTGTGTCATATATCCAAACTAGCCTGGTATAAGCCCTGAATCGCCAAGCATGCCCCTGACTTCGTCGATCGAAGCGTCGGCCGGGGGCAAAATCAGCTCCGAAGGCTCCAGGGCGTCGTCGGGCAGCGGCTTGCCGATCTGCCGCACCTTGTCGAGCAGCGCGTGGAGCTTCGAGCGGAACTGGGCCTCGTCGTCGGTCTCGATCGCGGCCTCTAGCTCACTGTCGAGGGTGTTGAGCACGTCGATGTCGCCTTCGGCGATCTCACACTGGCCCTCACCCATGATTCGGACGATCACAGGCCCTCCCCCGGCTGACGGTACTGCTGGGTCGGCTGCGAGTGCTGCTGCGGAGCGGCCTGCGGAGCAGACTGCTGCCCCGGCTGGCCGGCCTCGATCGCGTCGCGCGGCGCCGGGCCCTGGCCCAGCTCGGCCTTCATGCGGGCGAGCTCCAGCTCCACGTCGCTGCCGCCGCCCATGCGGTCGAGCTCGGCCTGGATGTCGTCGGGACGCGAGCCGCTGAAGTCGTCGAGCGCGCCGCTGGCGAGCAGTTCGTCGATCGCTCCCGCGCGCGCCTGCATCTGGGCGGTCTTGTCCTCGGCGCGCTGGATCGCGAGACCCACGTCGCCCATCTCCTCGGAGATGCCGGAGAATGCCTCGTTGATGCGCGTCTGCGCCTCGGCCGCGGTGTAGGTGGCCTTGATGGTCTCCTTCTTGTGGCGGAAGGAGTCGACCTTGGCCTGGAGGCGCTGGCTCGCGAGGGTGAGCTTCTCCTCCTCGCCCTGCAGGTTGTTGTGCTGCGTCCGCAGGTCGGCGATCTGGGTGTTCAGCGAGGACCGCCGGCTCAGCGCCTCACGGGCGAGGTCCTCACGTCCCACGCTGAGGGCCTTGCGGCCCTGGTCCTCAAGTTTGCTCGCCTGCTGCTGGATCTGGTTGATCTGCAGCTCAACCCGCTTGCGCGAGGTGGCGACGTCGGCCACGCCCCGGCGAACCTTCTGCAACAGCTCAAGCTGCCGCTGATAGGAGTAGTCGAGGGTCTCGCGCGGATCTTCCATCTTGTCCAAGGCCTTGTTGGCCTTGGACTTGAAGATCAAGGAAAGTCTCTTCATCACGCTCATGCGCGTTGGCCGTCCCCTTCTTGGTAGTGCTGTGCCTATGCTCCCGCTGGCTGCGACGCTCGCTGGCCGTATGCTCGCTGCGCTGGCATTCATGCTCCCTTGCGCCGACTCGCGACTCCACAGGCTGCTCACTCATCGTCAGCCCCCGATTATCGCGGCAAAGTCGCTCAGGTCCACCCTACGCATAACGCACGAGGGCGTCATTAAGTTGCACCGCCGGTAGGCTGACGTCGTGTTCCGACGTCGTACGCAGGCCCCCGTGGATGACTCTCCCTCCTCGTCTTCCGAGACGCAGGCCAAAAGCATGGGAAAGGGCCGCCCTACCCCCAAGCGCCGCGAGGCCCAAGGCCGCCGCCGCCAGCCGGTGACCGCCCCCACCAACCGCAAAGAGGCCTACAAGCAGGCTCGCGAACGCCAGGCCGCCGAGCGGATCCGCGCGCGCGAGGGCATGCTGAAGGGCGAGGAACGTTACCTGCCCGCCCGCGACCGGGGGCCGGCGCGCAAGCTCGCCCGCGACTGGGTCGACTCCCGGCGGACCATCAGCCAGTTCTTCCTCCCCGTCTCGCTGGTCCTGCTGGTCGTCCTGTGGACGATCCCCATGTTCGGCGGGCAGACCGGCATGCTCCTCTACTCCTACGCGATCACGATCCTGTGGCCGCTGATGATCGTCGCGGTGGCGGGCAGCTCGTTCTTCGTGGCCCAGCGGGTCAAGAAGGAGGCGGCCAAGCGGTTCCCCGACGAGAACCTCAAGGGCGTCGGCTTCTACGCCGCCATGCGGGCGATGCAGATCCGCCGCCTGCGCTTCCCGCCGCCCATGCTGCTCCCGGGCGGCAAGCCCGTCCCGCCGAAGAGGTGACCCGTCACCGGGCCGGGGTCCAGAGCACCCGGCCCGCGCTCACCTCGGGGCGCAGGCCCCGCAGCGGGCGCCCGGTTTCCAGGGAGCGCGCCGTGTCCCTGAGCAACGCGTAGTACGACGACCAGCCGATCTCCGTGGCTGGCATGAGGCCGCCCCCGGCGAGGACCCCGACGCCGCCGTGCCCGGGGTCGGCCTCCAGTCCCGGCCCTCCCTCGACGCCGGCGAAGAGGATCAGGCGGCGGTTCACAGTGCCGGGCCTGCCCTCGGCGCACAGCGCGCGCCAAGCGTCGCGGATCTCCCGCACGCCCAGGGCCCGTACGCCCGCGGTGCCCGCGCCGGGGAACGCGAAGCCGGGGGTGCGGGAGCCGTTGTGGCGGAGCAGCGACGCACGCAGGCTGGCGGGGAGGTCCACCCCCATCTGCGCCTCCGCGAGCGCGACGACCCGGGCGCTCGCGGGAGGCCGGAGCTCGCCGTAGGTGACGGGCGCGTGGACCCTGAGCCATCTCTCGATCCGCCGCCACTGGTGAACGACCGGCCTGGTCACCCGGGGGCCGGCCTCCCGTACGACGATCGGCCGCCTACCGGGACGACAGGCGGGATCCGGCGAGGGCGGGAGATCCCCGGGGAACGCGACATGGTCGGGTGAGGACCCGGCGGAGGGGTCCGCCGACGGTCCCGCCGCGAAGCCGGCGCCCCGGCCCGGCTCCACGTACGGCACGAGCGGGCCGCCCCCGCCGACGAGGAAACCGCCCTCACCTGGCCCCAGGTACGGCGCGAAGTGGCCGGTGAAGACGACGACACAGGCGGCGGCCACGTACCCCCACCTCCCGATCGGCCTCGCCCGGTCCGGGTCGTAACGCCTCAGGTCGGCGGCCGAGGGACGGCCGAGCACCGGTTCGGGCGGCACGGCCTCCTGTACGGGCTCGCGCGGCGCCGGGCCGGGGGCGGACGCGAGCCCGACCGGAGAACCCGGAGCGGATGACCGCCTGATCGACGGAGCCGGGGCGGACGCGAGGCGGGCAGGCGGGGCGCCGCGCCGCGAGAGGGCGCGCCAGGCCCACACCACCGTCCCCGCCGCCATGCCCGCGGCGGTCACCGCGAGCGCCAGCCTGAGAACCCTCGAAGTGATCAGCCGCCGCACGCCGGGCAGACTATCCCGAATCAGATCACCGGAAGGCGCCGGTTAGGGTCGGTCGCATGCAATTCCGTCATCTTGGCCGCAGCGGTCTCAAGGTCAGCGAGATCAGCTACGGCAACTGGATCACCCATGGTTCCCAGGTCGAGGAGGACGCCGCCAAGGAGTGCGTGAGCGCCGCCCTCGACGAGGGGATCACCACCTTCGACACCGCCGACGTCTACGCGGGCACCCGGGCCGAGGAGGTCCTCGGCCGCGCGCTGAAGGGCGTCCGCCGCGAGTCCCTGGAGATCTTCACGAAGGTCTACTGGCCGACCGGACCCGGGCAGAACGACCGTGGCCTGTCGCGCAAGCACATCACCGAGAGCGTCAACGGCTCGCTGCGCCGCCTGGGAACCGACTATGTCGACCTCTACCAGGCGCACCGGTACGACTACGAGACGCCGCTCGAAGAGACGCTGAAGACCTTCGACGACCTCGTGCGCCAGGGGAAGGTCCTCTACGTGGGCGTCAGCGAGTGGAAGGCCTCGCAGATCGCCGACGCGCTCAGGATCGCCGACGAGATGGGCTTCGACCGCCTGGTCTCCAACCAGCCCCAGTACTCCATGCTGTGGCGCGTCATCGAGTCCGAGGTCGTGCCGCTGTGCGAGAAGGAGGGGGTCGGGCAGATCGTGTGGTCCCCCATCGCGCAGGGCGTGCTCACCGGGAAGTACCTCCCCGGGCAGGCGCCGCCCTCGGGATCGCGGGCCACCGACCCGACCGGGTCGGGCTTCATCTCCCGCATGCTCGACGACGACCTGCTCACGCGGGTGCAGGACCTCAAGCCGATCGCGGCCGACCTCGGGCTGACGATGGCGCAGCTGGCGGTGGCGTGGGTGCTGCACAACCCCAACGTCTCGTCGGCCATCGTCGGGGCCACGAGGCCGGAGCAGGTGCGTGACAACGTCAAGGCGTCCGGGGTGAGGCTCGACGCCGACGTCCTCGCCAAGATCGACGACGCGCTCGGCCCGGTCGTGGTGCGGGACCCCGCCCTGACCGAGAGCCCGGCGGCACGGCCCTAGCGGCGGTGGCGTTAAGGGCGCGACCGTAAAGGCTCACGGGCCCCTTGCGTTCCCGGTCACTTGACAACATTCGTCACATCGGCCACAGGAATAGCCAAGGGGCCCGGCCATCACTCGGCACGCAAGGACATCCCGCCGTACTCGACCTTGTCGTCTTCCAGCAGCGAGACCTGCTCGATGCCGGAATTCAGAAGGGTTCGCCAGTTTTCTCCGAGCCATGACTCCGCGTCGGCCTGACTTGGAAAGATCTCGCGCGGAAGCGGGCCGTCCGTAACCTCACCACCATTAGCATTTTCATATCGCCAGCGCCAAGTCATGCCATACGCTCCTTTTCACGGGGTTTGCCCAATGCCTTCAACAGGCTGAGCAGACCCTATCTCCTGGAGTGTGCCGCAGATCTTGCCGTGAGGGCGTCGGGACAGGCCAGCCGGGCCAGGAGAACCACCGGGACGAGCCGAACCGCGAGACCCATCGAGGATGGAGGCCAACTCATGCCGCCCACGTTCCGTCTCCCGGCGCCCGCCGGACCCGGACTCGCGACGGCGGCCGAGCCCCCCTCCCCGGTCAGGGCGTAGTGAAGGTTCTGCTCTCCGGCACGGCCGGCCCCTATGGGTGGCCCGAGCCCGCGTGCGGCTGCGCCTCCTGCGGCAGGCTGTCCCCCGGCCACCGCCGTCCCACCGCCGTCGTGCTGGACGACGTCGTACGGCTCTCGCCGCCCGCAGGTCTCCCCCTCGCGCCTCCGGCGTCGCTCCCCAAGGGCTACCGGATGATCGTCACGCCCGACGGGTACGCGATGAGCGGCCCCGACCGCGGCCGGGTCCTGCACGCCGTCTCGCCGGACGACCACTGCGGGTCCCCCTCGCCGAGCTGGGCGGAGGAGGCCTACGACCTCGTGCTCATCGACCTTCTCGACCATCCCGAGCGTTTGGGCGACCTGCGGCGGCGCGGGCTCGTCACCGCGCGGACGCACGTCGTGGCGGTCCACCTCGACCACCGCCTTCCCTCCGAGGCCGAGCTGGACAGGCGCCTTTCGTACTGGGGTGCGCAGATGGTCGACGACGGCACGATCCTCGACACGCGCCTGCCCGCGCCCGCACGGGCGCTCGCGCCGAGACGGGTGCTGGTCCTCGGAGGCGCCCGCTCGGGCAAGTCGACCGAGGCGGAGATGCGGCTGATCGCCGAGCCGGACGTCACCTATGTCGCCACCGGGCCGACCGGCGGGAGGGACGCCGACTGGCTCGCCCGCGTCCGCGCCCACCGGCTGCGCCGCCCGCCGTACTGGACGACCATCGAGACCACCGAGCTTGAGGCGCTGCTGAGGTCGGAGACGGGGCCGCTGCTCGTCGACGGCATCGGCACCTGGCTGGCGGCGGTGTTCGACGGGTGCGGGGCGTGGGGGGATCCCGCCTACGACCGTCCCCGGGGACGCAAGCCCGGCCGGTTCGGCACGGCCCTGGACGCGGTGGCGGCGCGCTGCGACGACCTGGTCGCCGCCTGGCGGCAGACCCGGGCCCAGGTGGTGGCGGTCAGCGACGAGGTGGGCCTCAGCGTGGTGCCCGCGACGGCCAGCGGGCGCGTGTTCCGCGACGCGCTCGGCCGCCTCAACCAGCGTCTCGCCGCGGAGTCGGAAGAGGCCGTCCTCGTCGTGGCCGGCCGCGTCGTCCCCCTTCCGGTCTGACATGGCCGCGTCCGAAGTCCCCGAATCGCCGGTCGCCGCGGGGCTGCGCCTGGCCGTCGGCACGCTCACCGTCTGCCCGGCGGGCGTGCCCCGCGTCGACCGCACGACGGCCGGCTGGGCCATGACGCTGGCGCCGCTGGTCGGCCTCGCCCTCGGCCTGGTGGCGGCGGCCGTCATGGCCGCCGCCGCGTTCCTGGTCTCTCCGCTGCTCGCGGCGGCCCTGGCCCTCGGCTCCCTCGCCGTGCTGACGCGGGGCCTGCACCTGGACGGCCTCGCCGACCTGGCGGACGGCCTCGGCAGCGGCAAGCCGGCCGAGCAGGCGCTGGACATCATGAAGCGCTCCGACATCGGGCCGTTCGGCGTGGTGACGCTCGTCTTCACGCTGCTGGTGCAGGCCACGGCGGCCTCCGAGGCCGGTCCGGCCTCGCTGGTCCTCGCGTGCGTCACGGGAAGGCTCGCGCTCACCTGGGCCTGCGTGGCGGGGGTGCCTTCCGCGCGGCCCGGGGGGCTCGGCGCCATGGTGGCCGGGACGGTACGGCCGAGCACGGCGATCATCGCGACCGTGCCGGTCGCCGCCGGGGCCCTGGTCCTCGGCCTGGCGGCCGGCGGGCCGGTCACCTACCCTCTGGCGCTCGCGGCCGGGCTCGGCGCGGCCTGGGCGACGCGCGTACACGCCACCCGGCGGCTCGGAGGGATCACCGGGGACGTCCTCGGCGCCCTTGCCGAGATCGCCACCGCCACCGCCCTGGTCGTGTGCGCGGCGGCGCCCTGACCCTCACCCCCGGCCGGCGGGCCCCCTTGGCTCACCCCTGGACGGCGGGCCCTGTTGGCTCACCCTGGACGGGCGTCGGACGCGCGGGCGGCCGGCCCGTCCTCAGCACGAACGCGGCGACGACGGCGAGCAGGGCCCAGCCGACCAGGCCGGTGACGCCGGCCACGGCCAGGTTCGGAGGATGTGCCGCGTCTCCCAGCAGGAGCGGCAGGCCGGCCAGGGCGTTCAGCACGCCGTGCCCGGCGACGGCGGGCCACACGCTGCCGGAGGCCAGGCGGAGCCGTCCGAGGAAGATGCCGAAGAGCACGCAGAACCCGACGAACATGACGGCCGCCCAGGCCCCGAGCTGGGGATAGTTGTAGCCGCGCAGGGTCAGGGGCGCGTGCCAGAGTCCCCAGATCACGCCGGACGCCACCAGCGCCTTGGTGGCGCCGAGGGGCATGAGCCTCGGCAGCAGCCATCCGCGCCAGCCGTACTCCTCCCCGAGCGCAGGGATCGCGTTGATCACCGGGCCCATGATGAGACCCTGGGCGAGCTGGATGACGGCGAGCGTGTGCGGGTCGAGGGGAAGCGAGGCGCCCCGGCCCAGCGACGCGATCTGCGCACGGAACAGACTGAGCCCGGCCAGGTCCACGCTGAGCAGGCCGGTCGCCACACTGATCGCGGTGGCGAGGACGGTGAGCAGCACGGTGCCGGCCCAGGCGACGGCGATGTACTTCCAGGCGCGGCCCGGGCGTCCTCCGAAGGTGAGGCCGGTCCGCCCGGCCCATTCCCGGAAGGGCACCTCCCGGTGGCGGAGCCGCCACACGGTCAGCACGGCGATCGCGGGCGTGAACATCATGGCCAGACCGGTCACCGTGACCAGGCCGGAGCCACCCGAGAGCCACAACGGCACAGCGAACAGCCAGGAAAGCCCGAAGGCGACCAGCAGGAACACGGCGAGATCGCCAGGACGACGGGACATGGGACACCTCGGGGGCAGAGTGCTGGTGGGCGGGGCGGGGTTGAGGGCTTCGCGTCAGGGCGCCGACTCGGCGATGAGGGCGTTCAGCAGGGCGGCGCCGCGAGCCGCGTCGTCGACGGTGATTCCCAGCTCGCCGCCGGAGGGGTAGCGCACGACGAGGCACTCGCCGCCGCGGATCATGATCGTGGCGCTGCCCGGAAGCCCGCGCAGCCCCCAGCCGCCGACCTGCAGCGGGCTCCGCTCCTCGGCCCTCGCGCTCTGGATCTTTCGGAGGGCGAGTTTGCGGCTCGGCCAGCGGAACGGGCCGAAGGAGATGACGACGCCCTTGTCGCTCACCCTGACGCCGACCGTGGACAGCGCCAGCCCGAGGACGCCGGCGACCGCCAGCGAGCCGGCCGTGGCCCGCAGGCCGCCGATCCCGACGGTGAGGCTGGACAGGGAGAGCACCAGGGCCGCCACCAGGGCCGCGACCCCCAGCCCCGCCACCCAGGAGTTCGACGCCGAGGACGTCCACACCACCCGCTGGCCCGGCCGCAGCCGCATCCTGGCCTGCTTCACCGGCTCCCGGGCGTACGGCTCGTCCGGGCCTGGCGAGGCGGCCAGCCAGCCGAGCGCGCCGGCGGCGACCGCGCCGCCGAGGGCGAGCAGGACCTGCCAGTCGAGCCGTCCGGCGGCCTGCCAGCCGGGGCGGTCGAGGTTGGCGGCGAGCGTCATGCCCTGCAGGGCCACCACGAAGGCGCCCGCTCCGCCCAGCATGGCCCCGGCCGCCTTCCGTGGCGCCCTGTGCCGGACGGCGTCCCGGCGCAGGGCCGCGTACCACGCGACCCCGGCCAGCAGCGCCCAGACGCCCAGCTCCATCAGGAGCGCCTGCCAGAAGGACATGGCGCCGTCCGCCTCGCCCGAGGGGCCCCAGTGCGTGGCGAGCGGATCGGGCAGCCGGTCGCGCAGCACGAGGGGGAGGGCGACCAGGGCACCGGTGACCGCCACGACCCACGCGCCGGCCGCCAGGAGGAACCGCGACCGGTGGCTCATGACAACTCCTTGATGATCTCTATGACGTCCTCGGGGCGGAAGCCGTACCGATCCGCCTCTTCGAGCAACTCGCGCGACCTGCGCAGGAGGACCTCTCGCCCGTCGGGGGGCCGGAGCACCGACACCCCGCGGCCCCGGCGGAACTCCAGGACCCCCTCGTCCCTCAGGTCGCGAAGGGCCCGCAGCACCGTGTTGGCGTTCACGCCGAGGGCGGCGGCGAGATCGCGGGCGGAGGGCAGCCGCTGCCCTGGAAGCACCGATCCGGAGGCGACGGCGTGCCTGACCGCCCCGGCCACCTGCTCGTGGAGCGGCCGTGGATCGTTCAGATCGAGTGTGAGCAACATGATGCTAGTTACATTAGTACCATTCGCACCGATCCGCGCGATGGTGCCAGGTCGGCTAGCATCATGAGCGTTCACGCAGGTGAGGAATTCGTAGGACGAACCCTCGTTTATGCGTACGCGGGAAGCACGGCTAGCATCGGCCTTCGTGACGACAGTGCGACTTAACGCTTTTGACTTGGGGTCGGTGGTGACCGACGCCCTCGTAGTCGGAATCAACGCCTCCCCCGACGGCCCCCGCCCCGCGCCCGGCGCCGAAGCCCTCGACACCGCGCTCACCGGCGGGCTCTCCGCGACTCTGCGCGCGCTCGGCTTCTCCGGCAAGGCCGGCGAGATCGCCAAGTTCCCGACCTTCGGCGCGGTCTCCGCGCCCGTGGCCGTCGCCGTGGGCCTCGGAGACGCTCCCGCGCAGGACGGCGCGTACGACCTGGAGGTCCTGCGCCGTGCCGCCGGTGTCGCCGCCCGCTCCCTGGCCGGCACGGCCCGCGCCGCCCTCGCGCTGCCCGCGGCGACGCCTGAGCAGGCCGAGGCCGTGGCCCTGGGCGGCCTGCTCGGCGCCTACGACTTCACCAGGTACCGCACGGGGGGCGACGCCAAGCCGCAGCTCACCGAGCTCGTCGTGCTGAGCGACGCGTCCGGCGCCGAGGAGTCCGTGAGCCGGGCCGCGACGCTGGCCGAGTCCGTCACGCTCGTCCGCGACCTGGTGAACACGCCCCCGTCCGACCTCCCGCCGGCCCGCTTCGCGGAGATCGCCGAGGAGGCCGGCGCCAAGGCCGGGTTGTCGGTCGAGGTCCTCGACGAGGTCGCGCTCAAGGACGGCGGCTACGGAGGCATCGTGGGGGTCGGGCAGGGCTCGGCCAACCCGCCCCGGCTCGTGCGCCTGGGCTACACCCACCCCGAGGCCGAGACCACCCTGGCGTTCGTCGGCAAGGGCATCACCTTCGACTCCGGCGGCCTGTCGCTCAAGCCGTCCGCGTCCATGGCCTGGATGAAGTCCGACATGGGCGGCGCAGGCGCGGTGTTCGGCGCGATGCTGGCCATCGCCAGGCTGGGCCTTCGCGTCAACGCCGTGGGCTATCTCTGCCTGGCCGAGAACATGCCGAGCGGCACCGCCCAGCGCCCCTCCGACGTGCTCACCACCTACTCGGGCAAGACCGTCGAGGTGCTCGACACCGACGCCGAGGGCCGGCTGGTCCTGGTCGACGGCATCGCCCGCGCGGGCGAGGACGGCCCCGACGTCATCGTCGACGTGGCGACCCTCACCGGCGGGCAGATCGTCGCCCTCGGATGGCGCACCTGCGGCGTCATGGCCTCCGACGACGAACTGCGCGAGGAGGTCGTCGACGTGGCCGTGGCGCAGGGCGAGGCCGCCTGGGGCATGCCGCTTCCCGAGGAGCTCCGCAAGGGCCTCGACTCCCCGATCGCCGACATCGCCAACCTCAACCCGGAGCGCTCAGGCAGCATGCTGGCCGCCGGCATCTTCCTGCGCGAGTTCGTCCCCGAGGGCGTGCGCTGGGCCCACCTCGACATCGCGGGACCGGCCTTCAACAAGGACGCGCCGCACGGGTACACCCCCAAGGGCGGCACCGGCATGACCACCCGCACCCTGATCGCGCTGGCCGAGCGCTACCAGGCGGCCCGCGAGGCATGATGAGCGCAGGACGCGACCGGCCGTGAGGCCCGGGCCGCCGACCGGCGGCCAAGCGCGTCACATACACGCGAGACAAGTGAAAAGATGCTGTTGGGCAGGCCGGGCACCCCGTGAAAGCGGGCATGACCCGGCCGTGAGGACCCACCGATCCGACAAGGAGCTTTCCAGTGGCTGATGGCAGCGGCCCCTTCGACATCGTTGTCCTGGGCGGCGGTAGCGGTGGCTACGCCTGCGCCCTGCGAGCGGCCGAGCTAGGCAAGTCCGTCGCGCTGATCGAGAAGGACAAGATCGGCGGCACGTGCCTGCACCGGGGATGCATCCCCACAAAGGCGCTTCTGCACGCGGCCGAGGTCGCCGACGAGACCCGCGAGGCCACGAGCGTCGGCGTCAAGGCCCGCTTCGAGGGCATCGAGATGAGCGGCGTCCACGCCTTCAAGGACAAGATCGTGAACCGCGCCTGGAAGGGCGTCCAGGGCCTGCTCAAGAGCAGGGGCGTCACCCTCATCGAGGGCGCCGGCAGGCTGGCCGGCCCCAACCGCGTCATCGTGGGCGACCAGGCCGTCGAGGGTCACAGCATCGTGCTGGCGACCGGCTCGGTGCCGAAGTCGCTTCCCGGTCTCGAAATCGACGGCGAGCGGGTCATCACCAGCGACCACGCGCTGAAGCTCGACCGCGTCCCGTCCTCGGTGATCGTTCTCGGCGGCGGCGTCATCGGCGTCGAGTTCGCCTCCGTCTGGAAGTCGTTCGGCTCCGAGGTCACGATCATCGAGGCCCTCCCCCACCTGCTCCCGCTGGAGGAGGAGTCCAGCTCCAAGCTCCTGGAGCGCGCCTTCCGCCGCCGGGGCATCAAGTACGAGCTGGGCACGCGCTTCGAGAGCGTCAAGACCACCGACACCGGCGTCGTCGTGACGCTGGAGGGCGGCAAGACCTTCGACGCCGAGCTGCTCCTGGTCGCCGTCGGCCGGGGGGCCGTCACCTCCGGCATGGGCTTCGAGGAGACCGGCGTCGCGATCGAGCGCGGCACCGTCGTGGTCGACGAGTTCTGCCAGACGAGCGTGCCCGGCGTCTACGCGGTCGGCGACCTGATCCCGACGCTCCAGCTGGCGCACGCCGGCTTCGCCGAGGGCATCCTCGTCGCCGAGCACATCGCGGGGCTCGACCCCGTCCCGATCGACTACGCCGGCGTGCCCCGCATCACCTACTCAGACCCCGAGGTCGCCTCGGTGGGCATCACGTCGGCCGTCGCCAGGGAGCGGGGCCACGAGATCACCGAGCTGGTCTACGACCTCGGCGGCAACCCGAAGAGCCAGATCATCGGCACCCAGGGCGCCGTCAAGATCATTTCTCAGAAGGACGGTCCGGTGCTCGGGGTCCACATGGTCGGCAAGCGCATGGGCGAGCTCGTCACCGAGGGGCAGCTGATCTACAACTGGGAGGCGCTGCCCTCCGAGGTGGCCCAGCTCATCCACGCGCACCCGACCCAGTCCGAGGCCGTCGGCGAGGCGATGCTCGCTCTGGCCGGCAAGCCTCTTCACGTACACAACTAAGCCCTCACAGGAAACGCGAGAGTAGACACCATGCCGGTTTCCGTAACCATGCCCCAGCTCGGCGAGAGCGTGACCGAGGGCACCGTCACCCGATGGTTGAAGAAGGAGGGGGACCAGGTCGAGGCCGACGAGCCCTTGCTCGAAGTCTCCACCGACAAGGTCGACACCGAGATCCCCTCCCCGTCCGCGGGCGTTCTCACCAAGATCGTCGTTGCCGAGGACGAGACCGTCGAGGTCGGCGCCGAGCTCGCCGTCATCGACGGGGACGGCTCCTCGGGCGGGGCCGCCGCTCCCGCGCAGGCCGAGCCGCAGGCCCAGGCCGAGCCGGAGCCCGCGCCCCAGCCGGAGCCGCAGCCCGAGCCCGAGCAGGCCAAGGCCCCCGAGCCCGCGCCCGCCCCGGCCTCCTCGATCCCGCAGCCGCCCGCGCCGCAGCCCGCCCAGCAGCAGGCCCGCCCGCAGGCCCCGCAGCAGCCCGCCCAGCAGGCCCAGCCCGCCACCGCGGCCCCGTCGCCGATCGCGCCGGCCGCCTCCGGCGGCGACAGCCCGTACGTCACGCCGCTGGTCCGCAAGCTCGCGGGCGAGCACGGCGTCGACCTCGACGCGCTGAGCGGCACCGGCGTCGGCGGGCGCATCCGCAAGCAGGACGTGCTCGAAGCCGCGCGCATCCAGCGTGAGCAGGCCGCGCAGGCACAGGCCGCCGAGGCCCAGGCCGCGCCGTCCGCCCCCGCGCAGCCCGCCCAGCCCGCGCAGGCGCCGCAGGCCGCCGCCCCGGCCCCCGAGCCGGTCAAGGCGGACACCACGCTGCGCGGCCGCACCGAGAAGATGTCGCGGATGCGGCAGACCATCGCCAAGCGGACCATGGAGTCGCTGCAGTCGTCCGCGCAGCTCACCTCGGTCGTCGAGGTCGACGTCACCAAGATCGCCCGGCTGCGCGACCGGGCCAAGGCCGACTTCCAGCGCCGCGAGGGCGTGAAGCTCAGCTTCATGCCGTTCTTCGCGCTGGCGACGGTCGAGGCGCTCAAGCAGCACCCGAAGCTGAACGCGGTGATCAACAGCGAGACCAACGAGGTCACGTACTTCGACCACGAGCACCTGGCCTTCGCCGTGGACGCCGAGCGCGGCCTCGCCTCGGCGGTCATCAAGGACGCCGGTGACCTCAACATGGCCGGCCTCGCCCGCAAGATCGCCGACCTGGCCGAGCGCACCCGCACCAACAAGGTCAGCCCCGACGAGCTGTCCGGCGGCACGTTCACGCTGACCAACACCGGCAGCCGCGGCGCGCTGTTCGACACGCCGATCATCAACCAGCCGCAGGTCGCGATCCTCGGCACCGGCGCGGTCGTCAAGCGCCCCGTCGTGCTCGACACGCCCGAGGGCGAGGTCATCGCGGTCCGCTCGATGGTGTACCTGGCGCTGACCTACGACCACCGCCTGGTCGACGGCGCCGACGCCGCCCGCTTCCTGACGACGATCAAGCGTCGCCTGGAGGACGGCCGGTTCGAGAACCAGCTCGGCCTGAGCTGACCCGCGGTCGCGGCGGGGCCCTGCCTGACGTCCTGTGAGGCGGCAGGGCCCGGCCGCACGCGTTCACGGCGGGCCCCGTACAGGCTCACAGCGGGCCGCGTGCGTGCTCACGGCAGGTCCGTACGTGCTCATGGGCGTGGGCGCGTGCTCACGGCACGTCCGTACGTGCTCACGGCGGGCCGGCTGACACGCGGCGCGCGGCCTGGCCGGGCCGGTGAGCGATCTCCGACGTAGGGTGATCGCATGGCAGTCGTCGTCACCGGTTCTTCAGGACTTCTCGGTTCGGCCCTCGTCCGCGCCCTGCGCGACGACGACCGCGCCGTCGTCAGACTTGTACGCCGCACCCCCGAGGCGCCCGGCGAGGCCTTCTGGGACCCGCGCAAGGGCATCCTCGACCCCACGGTCCTGGAGGGGGCCGAGGCCGTCGTCCATCTCGCCGGGGCGGGCATCGCCGACAAGCGGTGGACCGCCGACTACCGGCGCGAGATCGTCGACAGCCGCGTCGAGGGCACGCGCACCCTGGCCACCACGATCGCGGGGCTGGAGCGCAAGCCGGGCGTGCTGCTGTCCGGATCCGCCATCGGCTTCTACGGCGACACGGGCGAGCACCCCGTGGAGGAGTCCTGGGAGCCCCCGCCGCGCCCGCACGGCCAGGGCGGTCCCCCGGAGCGCGGGCAGTGGATCGCCGACCTGGTGCGGGCCTGGGAGGCCGGGGTGACGCCCGCCGAGGAGGCCGGCGTCCGGGTCGTGCGGATGCGCACCGGCCATGTCCTCACCAGCCGGGGCGGATTCCTCGGGAAGATGTTGCCGATCTTCAAGCTGGGCCTCGGCGCGCCCCTGGGCTCCGGCCGGCAGTACGTCTCATGGATCTCCCTGCCCGACTGGCTCGGCGCGGTGACCCACATCCTGGCCGAGCCCGACGTCTCCGGGCCGGTGAACCTCACGGCCCCCACGCCGGTCACCAACGCGGAGTTCACCCGGGCGCTCGGCCGCGCCCTGCACCGCCCGACCATGCCCGTGGCGGTGCCCGGTTTCGCCCTAAGGGCCGGGGTCGGCGACCTGGCGGACGAGGGAGTGCTCATCGGCCAGCGCGTGCTGCCCCGCCGCCTGCTGGAGATGGGGTACCGGTTCAGGCATCCGCGTCTCGACGAGGCACTGGCAGCCATACTCTAGGGGGCCGTTCCGGTGAAATGGGAGAGGAAGCCGCGACTCGGCCCTGTGGTGTAGGGAGCGAGGCGTACTCGCCCCTGAATACGCAGCAGGAGAGATCATGAGCAGGCTCGGCCAGTCCCACATTCTCGCCATCGGCGGCGGTTCGTTCCGTCCGACCGCGCGTCATGGCTTCCTGGAGGCGTCGGCTCTGCTCCGTTACGCACTCGATCTGACCGGCCAAGATCGGCCGAAGCTCGGATTGCTCGCCACCGCGACCGGTGACGACGCCGACTGGCTGCTGAAGATGTACGGCTCCTTCCGCACGTGGGACGTCGAGGTGAGCCATCTCGCCCTGTTCCCGATGCCCAATGTCGAGAGCCCCAGGGAGTGGATCCTTGAGCAGGACGTCATCTACGTGAGCGGGGGCAGCGTCGCCAACCTGGCGGCCCTGTGGCGGCTGCACGGCCTCGACGAGGCCTTCGAGGAGGCCTGGCGGTCGGGCGTGGTGCTGTCCGGGCAGAGCGCCGGGGCGCTGTGCTGGCACGTCGGCGGCAACACCGACTCCTTCGGCCCCACCCTGCGCCCGTGGTCGGAGGGCCTCGGCCTGCTGCCCTACTCCTGTGGAGTTCACTACAACTCCGACCCGCAGCGCCGGGCCCTGCTGCACGATTCCATCGCCTCGGGCGAACTCCCCGAGGGGTACGCCGCCGACGAGGGTGTGGCCCTGCACTACGTCGGGCGCGAGTTCATCCAGGCCGTCACGGTCGACCCCAAGGGGTACGCCTACAAGATCGAGCGTGACGACGAGGGGCGCGTGAAGGAATTCCGCGTCGAACCCCGCCTGCTGACCGCGTGACCTCGCGTTAGGCTGGCTCCGTGATTGAGCGCGCCAGGCACGAAAGCACCACGGGAAGCGGGGCTGGCAGGCTCGCGCTCGTCCGTCTCGGAGTCGACGTCCCCTACGAGCAGGCGTGGGAACTCCAGCGTGAGGTCCACGCCCGCCGGGTCGCGGGCGTGATCCCCGACACGTGCCTCATGCTGGAGCACGCCCCGGTCTACACCGCGGGCAAGCGCACGCGTGCCGAGGAGCGTCCCGTCGACGGCACCCCCGTCATCGACGTCGACCGCGGCGGGAAGATCACTTGGCACGGTCCCGGCCAGCTCGTGGGCTATCCCATCGTCCGGCTGACCGAGGCGCTCGACGTGATCGCGTACGTCCGCCTGCTGGAGGAGTCGCTGATCCAGGTGTGCGCCGACTTCGGCGTGGCGGCCGGCCGTGTCGCGGGGCGCAGCGGCGTCTGGGTCGCGGGCGACCCCGCGAGCGGCCTGCCCGACCGCAAGCTGGGCGCGATCGGCATCCGGGTGGCGCGAGGGGTCACGATGCACGGCTACGCGCTCAACTGCGCCAACGACCCGAGCTGGTTCAACCGCATCATCCCGTGCGGCATCAGCGACGCGGGGGTGACCTCGCTGTCGGCCGAGACCGGGCGGCGCATCACGGTCGACGAGGTCCTCCCCTACGCCGAGAAGCGGCTGGCCGAGGCGCTCGGCGCCGAAGGCCTCGACGTCCAGGAGGAGGACCTCCTGTCCGGCCGCATGTGACCCTCCGGCCGGGCCTCCCGCACCTCGGATGACCCCGGGCCGGGTCAGCGGGCGCGGAGACGTAAGCTTGAGCGCGTGACCGTTGCTCCTGAAGGCCGTAAGCTCCTCCGCCTGGAGGTGCGCAACAGCCAGACCCCCATTGAGCGCAAGCCCCCGTGGATCAAGACCCGGCTCAGGAACGGGCCGAACTTCAACGAGATCAAGTCGCTCGTGAAGGACCAGGGCCTGCACACGGTGTGCCAGGAGGCCGGCTGTCCCAACATCTCCGAGTGCTGGGAGGACCGCGAGGCCACCTTCCTCATCGGCGGTGACCAGTGCACGCGCCGCTGCGACTTCTGCCAGATCGACACGGGCAAGCCCGCCGAGTACGACAGGGACGAGCCGCGCAGGGTCGCCGAGTCCGTGGCGCAGATGGGCCTGCGCTACGCCACCGTCACCGGCGTCGCCCGTGACGACCTGCCCGACGGCGGCTCGTGGCTGTACGCCGAGACCGCGCGGCAGATCCACGCCCAGGTCCCCGGGTGCGGCGTCGAGTTGCTGGTGCCCGACTTCAACGGCCACCGCGACCAGCTCGAAGAGGTCTTCTCCAGCCGTCCCGAGGTGTTCGCGCACAACATCGAGACCGTGCCGCGCATCTTCAAGCGCATCCGCCCGGCCTTCCGCTACGACCGCTCCCTCCAGGTCATCACGATGGCACAGGAGGCGGGGCTGGTCACCAAGTCCAACCTCATCCTCGGCATGGGCGAGGAGCGCGAGGAGATCGTCCAGGCGATGCGCGACCTGCACGACGCCGGGTGCGACCTGCTGACCGTCACGCAGTATCTCCGCCCCACGCCGCGCCACCACCCCGTCGACCGCTGGGTCAAGCCCGAGGAGTTCGTCGAGCTCCAGCGGGTGGCCGAGGAGATCGGCTTCGCCGGGGTGATGTCCGGGCCGCTGGTCCGGTCCTCCTACCGCGCCGGCCGTCTGTACCGGCAGGCCGTCGAGGCGCGCCAGACGGCCTGAGGACGGCCCCTGAGGGCGGCCTGAGCCGGGTTCCCGTCTGTGGCGGGTCCCCCTTGTACGGCGTGGACCTCACGGTGCTCCTGGGCGCGCTCGGGCTGTCCCTTCAAGGTCCGGCCGCTCAGCACGCGGTCACCCGAGCGGGCCTTCGGTGAGCGGGCGGACGCGGGCCGGCGCGCGGTTCCCGGGGGGCGAGACACCCAAGATCGGACGCAGCGTGGCCGACCGGCGACTGACGGCGACCCTCACGGTCACGGTCTGACCGGTCTTCAGGTCACGTTTTCCTTTCTTCAGCTCCGCATTTGTATCCTTTAACCATGGCCAAGCCCGCAGACCCAGAGCGCCCGGGGCGCATCAAGCAACTCCGGATGATCGCTCAGATCATCATGAAGGCCAACCCCAAGGGGATGCCGATCGTCTACGCGTCGGCGGTCGCCACCGTGGCCGTCTTCGTCGTCCTCGGGCTCGTGACGGGCCTGGTGTGGCAACTGGCCGTCCTCGGCGTCATGGTCGGCATCACGGTCGGCATGGTGATCTTCGGGCAGCTCGCCCAGCGAGCGCAGTACTCCATGCTCGGCGGCCAGCCGGGCGCCGCCGCGGCGATCCTGCAGAGCATGCGCGGCAACTGGGAGGTCACCCCCGCCGTCGCGGTCACCCGCGACCAGGACCTCGTGCACCGCGCCGTGGGATACCCGGGCGTCGTCCTTGTGTCCGAGGGCCCGGGCGCCCGGGTGCAGAAGATGCTCGTGGCCGAGAAGAAGCGCGTGCAGCGCGTCGCCATCGACGTCCCGGTGTACGACATCCAGTGCGGCGACGGAGAGGGGCAGATCCCCCTCAAGAAGCTCCAGCGCCACCTGATGAAGCTCCCCCGCAACCTGAAGAAGCCCGCGGTCTCCGAGATCAACTACCGGCTCAAGGCGCTGCCGCAGTCGATTCCCGTGCCGAAGGGCCCGATGCCGAAGGGCGCTCGCATGCCCCGCGGCAAGATGCGGTGATGCCGGGCATCTCCGGAGTCGACCGGCGCGCGGTGGCCGGTGAGCCGACCGTGCGGGCCAACCGCCGCTGGTGGGATTCCGCGGCGGACGAGTACCAGGCCGAGCACGGCGGGTTCCTGCGCGACGCGGGCTTCGTCTGGTGCCCCGAAGGCCTCGACGAGGCCGAGGCCCGCCTGCTGGGCGACGTGCGCGGCCGCCGGGTGCTGGAGATCGGCTGCGGGGCCGGGCAGTGCGGGCGGTGGCTCACCGGCCAGGGGGCCGAGGTGGCCGCGTTCGACCTGTCCCACCGCCAGCTCCAGCACGCGAGGCGCATCGACGAGGAGCTCGGCACGCGACTGCCCCTCGTCCAGGCGGACGCGGGGCGCATCCCCTTCGCGGACGGCTCGTTCGACCTGGCCTGCTCGGCGTTCGGCGCGCTGCCGTTCGTCGCCGACGCCGGGCCCGTGCTGACCGAGACCCGCCGGGTCCTGCGGCCGGGCGGCCTGTTCGTCTTCTCCGTCAGCCATCCGATCCGCTGGGCGTTCCCCGACGATCCCGGCCCGCGCGGCCTGACCTCCGACCGCTCGTACTTCGACCGCTCGCCGTACGTCGAGCACGACGAGGACGGCGAGCCCTCCTACGTGGAGCACCACCGCACGCTGGGCGACTGGGTGGGGCTGATCGTGGCGTCGGGGCTGACCCTCGCGTCGCTGACCGAGCCCGAGTGGCCCACCGGCCACGACCGCGCGTGGGGCGGCTGGAGCCCACTGCGCGGCCGGCACATTCCCGGCACGGCGATCTTCTCCTGCGTGAACGGCGGCGGCCCTTCCGCCTAACGGCGGCCACTCCGGTCCGTACGGCCGGCCGTCGGCCGCTCCGGGCCGTACGGACCGGCCGCTCTCCGCGGCTCCTAGCCCCGGACGACGACGGTGCGGGCGGCCCTGTCGTGGAGGCCGCGCTGGTCGCGGTCCCAGATCAGGGCGGGCACGGCGAGGCAGAGCAGCAGCGTGCGCAGCAGGACCGAGCCGAACGGGGGCCTGCCGCCGTCGAGCGCGGCGACCCGGATGCCGAACAGCTTCATGCCGAACGTCGAGCCCAGGGTGCCGACCAGCACGATGTACTCCACGGCGAAGACCCCGAGGCCGACCCAGCCGGCGCTGCGGGGGTCGGCGCCCAGCAGGCCGCGGGCGATCGCCCAGGTGCAGATGAGCCAGTCGACGGTGATGGCGCCGAGCCGCCTGCCGAACCCGGAGACCGACCCCGGACCTTCCTTCGGGAGCCCCAGTCTCTCGCCTGGGTACCCGAGATCGACGCCGGTGGCGCGGGTGCCGCTGATCCACGTCTGCGTCCATCTCGGTTGCTTGTTCATGCAGGTAAGATACCGAGAGGCCGCTTTGGTCCTTCCGGCGGCACACCCCCCTCCGCTTAACACCCGTGAAACAAACGAGACATGGGGTGGAAACGGCACAGGCCTACCTTCGAGTCTGCAAGCCCGTGCCCCTGGGAGGTTGGATGTTCAGCTCCGCCGACGACGTCCTGAAGTTCATCAGGGACGAAGGGGTGCAGTTCGTCGACGTCAGGTTTACCGACCTGCCCGGCACGACGCACCACTTCACCTTCCCTGTGGAAAACTTTGGCGCCAGCGTCTTCACCGACGGTCTCATGTTCGACGGATCGTCGATCCGCGGGTTCCAGGCCATCCACGAGTCGGACATGTTGTTGCTGCCCGACCCGTCGACCGCCGTGCTGGACCCGTTCCGCCAGCACAAGACCCTCATCATGAACTTCTTCGTCCACGACCCGCTGACCGGCGAGGCCTACAGCCGCGACCCGCGCAACGTCGCCCGCAAGGCTGAGGAGTACCTCAAGGGCACCGGCATCGCGGACACCGTGTTCTTCGGCCCCGAGGCCGAGTTCTACATCTTCGACGATGTGCGCTTCGCGAGCAGCTCCAGCGAGGCCTACTACCACATCGACTCGATCGAGGGCGCCTGGAACACCGGCAAGGCCCAGGAGGGCGGCAACCTCGGGTACAAGCCGCGCTACAAGGGCGGCTACTTCCCGGTCCCGCCGATGGACCACTTCACCGACCTGCGCTCCGAGATGGTCCGCCGCCTGATCGACTCCGGCATCGAGACCGAGATGCAGCACCACGAGGTGGGCACCGCCGGCCAGGCCGAGATCGACTTCCGCTTCGGCACGCTGCTCAAGACCGCCGACAACCTGATGCTGTACAAGTACATCATCAAGAACACCGCGGTCGAGTACGGCCACACGGTCACCTTCATGCCCAAGCCGCTCTTCGGGGACAACGGCTCGGGCATGCACTGCCACCAGTCGCTCTGGAAGGACGGCGAGCCGCTCTTCTACGACGAGGTGGGCTACGCCGGCCTGTCGGACATGGCCCGCTACTACATCGGCGGCCTGCTCAAGCACGCGCCCGCGCTGCTGGCCTTCACCAACCCGACGGTGAACTCCTACCACCGCCTGGTGCCGGGGTACGAGGCGCCGGTCAACCTGGTCTACTCCCAGCGCAACCGCTCGGCCTGCATCCGCATCCCGATCACGGGGTCGAACCCCAAGGCCAAGCGCATCGAGTTCCGCGTGCCCGACCCGTCCTGCAACCCGTACTTCGCGTTCGCGGCGCAGCTCATGGCGGGCCTCGACGGCATCCGCAACAAGATCGAGCCCGCGCAGCCGGTCGACAAGGACCTCTACGAGCTTCCTCCCGAGGAGGCCGGCGCGGTCCCGCAGGTCCCCGGGTCGCTGCCCGAGGTCCTCGCCGCGCTGGAGGCCGACCACGAGTTCCTGCTCGAAGGCGGCGTGTTCACGCCCGACCTGATCGAGACCTGGATCGCCTACAAGCGCGAGAACGAGATCGACCCGATCCGCCTCCGCCCGCACCCGCACGAGTTCGAGCTCTACTACGACGTGTGACGGCGGGGTTTCACGGCCTCGGTGATCTCCCGGGAAACCGGCGCTGACCTGGTGAACGTCGTGGCCGGTTGTCGTTGTTCTGCATCGCTGAGCAACGTCGGCCGGCACAAAACCGGAACAGAACGGCCCTGCATCAAGATCGATGCCGGGCCGTTTCCATGCTACCGCGCCCGCTGATCACGGACCCCGAAGTAGTGGCAGCTCGCCACCTGGTCCGCATGTGGAACTCCTCGGTCGCCTCGTCCCTCAGCGGGATGTAACAGCCGCGCCCGGTCGTGGTCCGACTGCTGGAAGAAGACCTACCGCTGACGCCGCCCGCCTAGCTGCCCCTTCTGCTCACCTGCGCTCCAGTAGTCCTTGAGCATCTCTCCCGGCCAACGAGGCTCGCGCACTTCGCCGCGCGGACCCATGTCCTTGAAGCGAACGTGAACGGACGACCGCCGCGGCTGCCGCGCCGTAAGCGCGCGGCGATGCGATCGGCTGGTTCGGGGATGGTGCACCTGATCCCGCGGCTACGCAGGCGAGCTCGGATAGCCCGGGATGAGTAGGCCTTGTCGGCGCGTACGATCTCGGGCCGGGTACGGGGCCGGCCGAGCCCGAGCCGGGGGACGTGGATGCCGGCCATGACCGCCTCGAACTGTGGGGCATCGCCTCGCTGCCCGGCGGTCAGCACCAGCGACAGCAACCTTTGGCCCTGCTCGCAGGCCAGGTGCAGCTTGGTGGACAGGCCACCGCGTGAGCGTCCCAGTGCGTGGTCGGCCGGCTCGGTGCCCACTCCGCCCGGCGGTTCGGCCTGGAGATGGGGTCTACGCGGCGCGCCTGCCGCATGCTGGTGGGCGCGCACGATGGTGGAGTCGACCCCGACCTGCCAGTTGATCAGTTCGGCGGCGTCGGCCAGGGCTTGCAGCCTGGTGAGGATCTTCTGCCAGACACCGGCACGCTGCCAGCGCCGAAACAGCCCGTACGCCGCCTGCCAGGAGCCGTGGCATTCCGGAACGTCCCGCCAGGGAGCCCCGACCCGTACCCGCCATCGGATCCCGTTGATGAGCTGCCGCTTTGTCCACCTCGACGGACGCCCTGGTCTCCTCGGCGCTGGCAACAGCGGCCCCAGCCGCGCCCATTGCGCATCGGTCAGGTCGAACCGCCTCGTCACCGCTAAGGTGGCCACGAGGTCTCCGGTGTTCAGGTTCTTCTTGGTCGATGAACCCTTTACCGGAGACCTCTCTGCTTGTCCGGGCGCGACACGCCGTCACTCAGCCGACTTCGAAACAGGGCCTAGGTCCCTGCGCTGCCGCTCCACGATGGGTCGACGGCAAATGGGATTGGCAGGGCGAGAGCTGGCGCACGAGGACCACTCGCGGCTAACTAAGCGACCAACCCTCATCCGCAGCAGCCTAGAAGATATTGATCCAAAAGATCTTGACGATAGCTGGATATGGAAGGAAGGTCATCATGCGCGACTGCGGGGATCGGCACCAGGCCGGATACCTCGACGTCGGCAGAGGAATAGGAGATTTATGCGTACCAGGAAGCTATTCGCGGTCGCGGCTGCCAGCCTCGTCGCGTTAGCCACCGTGTTCATCAGTCAAGCCCCCGCGAACGCCTCGATCACCACATACATCAGCGTGCTTCCACAGAGCGGCACCAAGATGGTGCTCGACACAAAAATGGACTCATCCACGGCGAATGGGATGGCGAACGGTGCCCCGGCTCAGCTGTGGCAGCTGCGCACCGCCAGCCCGGGCGTCGAGGTCGGGAATCAGCGGTGGATCATCACCGTGAAATACATCGATGCGGACAACCACGTCGTCTACGAGTTGAAGAACCAGCTCTCCGGCAAGTGTCTCGACATGGCGATCGATGGGGCGATCGGCAACAACACCCGCGTGCAGCAATGGGATTGCAGCGGCGCCAGCAATCAGCGCTGGACAGCCGTGCCGGCACCGGCCGATTTGGGGAGCAGCTGGGTCCAGCTCGTCAATCTGCGGAGCGGGCTTTGCCTCGATATCTCGGGCGCCAGCTACACCAACGGCCGACCGCTTGTCGTCTACCAGTGCCACGGAAGCTGGAACCAGCGCTGGAACATCTACTACTAATGGCGTGAGGTGGCGGCCGGGCCGGGTGAGATATTGACCAGGCCCGGCCGTTACAGATCACGCACCGCGCCTCGCCAGCTTTCGGCTGAGCGGGGTCTCTGATCCCGGATGTATATCGCGCGATCCAGATGTGGTGTCTCCCGAAGACCTTGAATAGGCTGGTTGCGCGCTCAAGGCTTGCGTCGACAACGGGCGCGTGGCCGTCAGTTCCGTTCTGGTTCCGTCCGAGGCTGTAAAACGTCGGAAGTCCGTGGGAAACGTTGAGAGCTATATTGCCTGATCAGAGCACTACTCGACGTGATCGGCGCAGGTGAGAAAGGGCAGGCGAGAGTTCGAGCTCTACGACGTCTGAGCCACTGAGTGCGTCCACAGGCAGGCCACGCGGCCGGCCAGCGAGGGGCCGGGCGCCGACGCTACGTACATGTGTGCAGCTTACGAGCGTGGCTGGTCGTTCGG
>NZ_JBEZFH010000021.1:0-59018 GCF_040649355.1 Sphaerisporangium sp. NPDC049002
GATCCGGTAGACGATCACTCCCGATGACAGCGGCAGCACGAGGCCGAGCGCCTGGAGCAGCAGCGAGGCCAGCAGGATCAGGTCGGGCCTGAGCCCTGGCGCCCGTCCGGGCCGGGCGACCCGGCGCCGGACGTGAGCGGGACGACCCGCCGCTCGGCCGCGGAGGTCCGCGCGGCGTGCAGCACGGCGAGCGCCGCCGCCACCTCGCGCGGATCGACCGGCGGCGGGGCGCCGTCCCTCAGCGCGGCCACCACGCCGGCGTAGAACTCCTGGTAGGCCCCGGGCTCGGTCTCGACCGCGCGGCTGTCGCCGTCGACGCCGAGCACGCCCCATTGTTCGGGCCGCTCGGCCCCCCAGCCGGGACCGCCCGGGCGCTCTCCCGCCCGCAGCCGCTCCTCCTGCGGGTCCAGGCCCCACTTGACGTACGCCGCGCGCGACCCGAGCACGCGGAACCTCGGCCCGAGTTGCCCGGCGACGGCGCTCATCCACAGGTGGGACCGGGCGCCGTTCGCATGGGTCAGCGCGATGAACGCGTCGTCGTCCGCCCGCACCCCGGCCCGCCGGATGTCGGTCTCCGCGTACACGTCGGTCACCGGGCCGAGGTACCGCAGGGCCTGGTCGACCAGGTGGCTTCCGAGGTCGTACAGCAGGCCCCCGAGCTCGTCCGGGCCGCCGTTCTCCCGCCAGCCGCCCTTGGGCACGGGCCGCCAGCGCTCGAACCGCGACTCGAAACGGTGGACCTCGCCGAGGTCGAGCGTGGCCAGCGTGAGGAAGTCGCCGTCCCAGCGGCGGTTCTGGAACACCGTCAGCATCAGGTCGCGCTCGCGGGCCAGCCGTGCGAGGTCGAGGGCCTCGGCGGCGGTGGCGGCCAGGGGCTTGTCCACCACGACCGGGAGCCCCGCCGACAGCGCCAGCGTGGCGAGCGGGACGTGGGTGCTGTTCGGCGACGCGACCACCACGAGGTCGAGATCAAGCCCGAGCAGGCTCTCGGCCGACGGGACGATCCGGGTGCCCGGGTGGTCGCGGCCGACGCGGCTCGCCCGCTCGGGATCCCGCGTCACGACGGCGTCGAGCCGCATGCCGGGCGTCGCGGCGATGAGCGGCGCGTGGAAGAACTCCCCGGCCGGGCCGTAGCCGACCAGGCCTACCTTGATCACGAGTCCCTCTCGTCGCGCTCGGCGAGGAAGCGCTCGAACTGCGCGGCCAGCTCGTCACCCGTCGGCATGGGAGTGGTCTCGGCCATGAGGTTCTCACGCTCGGAGCCGGCGGTGAACGCGTCGTACTGCTGCTCCAGGCCCTGGATCGCCGTGGACAGCTCCGCCGAGGCGATGATCTGCTCCTCGATCTCCGCCGTGGTCTTCTCGGCGGCGTCCTTCAGGGCCGCCAGGGGGAACACCAGCCCGGTGCTGCGCGTGACGGCCTCCAGGGCCGTCACCGCCGCCCTCGGGTACTCCGCCTGGGCGAGGTAGTGGGGAACGTGCACGGCGTAGCCCAGCGCGTCGTGGCCCCGTGCTCCGAGCCGCAGCTCCAGCAGGGCGGCGGCGCTGCCCGGCACCTGGATCCTGCCGAACGGGCCGCCCGGGCCGCTCACGAGCTCAGGCCTCGTGCCGTGGGCGGTCACACCGAGCGGGCGGGTGTGCGGCGCTGCCATGGGGATGCCGTGCATGGTCACCAGCTTGCCGACGTTCAGCCGGGTGGCCAGAGCGCCGATCGCCTCGGTGAACAGCTCCCACTCGCGGTCGGGCTCCGGGCCGCTCATCACCAGGAACGGTGTGCCCGTCGCGTCGTTCGCCAGGTGGACGGCGAGCTCGGGGGCCTCGCAGTCGACCCAGCGGTCGGTGTCGAAGGTCATCAGAGGCCGCCGCGACCGGTAGTCGAGGAGGCGGTCGACGTCGAACGTCGCCACGACCCGGTGCTCCAGTTCGGCGAGCAGGTGGCCGACGGCGAGCCTTCCGGCTCCTCCGGCGTCCACGAAACCCTCAAAGTGGTAGAGCAGCACCGGATCGGTCAGCTCAGGGACGTCACCGCTGAGCCGGTAGAGATCCGTCGGGTCGAACACCTTGGGTCCCAGCCTTTCTTTCGTCTCTCAAGAGAGAACCTATGGGATGTCCTGGGGATTCCGCCGGGCGAGCAGGTCGCCGCCCGCGGTCGGGGCCGGGGCACGCCGAGACGGTCCGGGCGCTGGCGTCGCGGGGCGCCGATCCCGGGCGCGTCAACGATCGCGGGCAGACCCCGCTCGCGGGGGCGGTCTTCAAGAAGGAGCCCGAGGTGGTGCGCGCGCTGCTCGACGCCGGGGCCGACCCGTTCGCCGGCACACCGTCCGCCGTCGACACCGCCCGGATGTTCGGACATGCCGAATTCCTCAAATGGTTCGGGCACAAACATAAATAACGCTGCACATCTGGGGATGTTGCGTTGTAGTTATGCGGAGTTTTTGTTGCCATGATGTGGAGATGGCTGATTTAGCGCCGTCCAGGCTCCTTCTCCCGCCTTTGTCGTGTCCGTTCCCCAGCCTTATCAGCCCGTACGTTGACCAGGTCAACGAGGAGACCTTCTCCTGGCTGGTCGCCAGCCACATGATCGACGATCCGGCGGAGCTGGACCGGTACCGCGAGGCGAGCTACGGCAGGCTGGGCGCCCGCACATATCCCTACGCCGGCAACGACATGCTCCGGCTGGTCACCGACTGGTGCGTCTGGCTGTTCGCCTTCGACGACGCCTTCTGCGAGTCCGACCGCCGCGCGGCGGAGATCGCCCGCGCGCTGCCGCAGTTGCTCGCCGTCCTCGACGACCTCGACGATCCCGTGGACGTCGCGCACGTGGAGAACCCGTTCGCCCGCGCGCTGCACGACATCAAGGCCCGCGTCGGCGCGGCGGCCGACGCCGACCAGCTCGACCGGTGGCGCTCGGTCACCAAGGACTACCTGTTCGCGCAGGTGTGGGAGGCGGCCAACCGCGAGGACGCCGTGGTCCCCACCTACGGCGACTACATCTTCATGCGGCGAAGGACCGGGGCCATGCTGACGGTCTTCGCGCTGATCGACGTCGCCACCGGGCGGCCTCTGACCCCCAGCGAGTGGCGGCACCCCGATGTGCGGGCGATCACCGAGAGCGCCAACGACGTGGTCGTGTGGGACAACGACCTCCTGTCCTACCCCAAGGAGCGGACCGGCGTGAACTCCCGGAACAACCTGGTCAGCGTGCTGGCCAGGCACCGGCACCGGTCGATCCAGCATGCGATGAACCAGATCGGCCGGATGCGCGACGAAGCGATCCAGCGGATGGTCGACCTGCGCACGGCGCTGGACGACCTGAACTCCGACGCCGTCGCGGCCTACATCATGGGCCTGGAGCACTGGATCAGCGGGAGCATCGCCTACTCCCTGACGAGCACGAGGTACACCAGGGCCTGGCAGGGCGCGTCGGCCGAGCGCGTCATGCGCCACGGGCACGGCTGACCCGGCGGGCCCGGTCGCCCGGCGGGCCGTGGCGCGGGGTCAGGCGACCGGGGTCGGGTCGATCTCGCCCATGGCGTAGCTGACGGCCTCCTCGAAGCTCATCTTGGAGCCCTGCTGGTAGACGTCGAGGTAGGACTCCTCGCCGAGGACGCGTTTGCACTCTTTGACGCACTGCTCGTGCTCGGTGCTGAAGAACGGGGAGCCGAACTGCGGCAGGCCGAAGAGCTGCCAGTTGGCCTGCGCCGCGCCGAGAATGCGCGCCGCCCGCGCGGGGTCGCCCTTGTCGACGGCGAGCTGCGACAGCGTCTCCATCGCCAGCACGGCGCCCAGCACGTCGTGGAAGTGGCGCTTGATCCGCAGGGACTCCTGCGCGCTCAGCACGGCGTCGTCGGTGCGGCCCGTCATGCGCTCGATGTCGGACGTCGCCCAGACGGCGTAGGAGCGCAGCCAGAGCTCTCCGCGCTCGGCGCACAGCTGGCGGCAGTCGCGGAGCAGCGACTCGGCCTCGGTCAGCTCGTCCTGCTGGGTGAGCACGACCGCCAGCTCGACGATCGCGGGCAGCAGCCCGGGGTTGAGCTCGCGCCCGCTGCGGTGGAACTCGATCGCCACCCCGAGCAGGGCGGTCGCCTTGTGGAGGTCGCCCTGGAGGAAGGCGGCCGTCCCCTGCATCTTGGTCGCCAGGATGACCGCGATCGAGTCGCCGACGCGGACCGCGTCGGTGGCGCACTGCTCGGCCGCCTCCAGCGCGCCCTCGGTGTCGCCCTGGGCGCTGCGGACGTACGCGAGCACCCACAGCGCCTTGCAGCGCTCCTTGCTCGGCTGCGGGCAGTTGTGCAGGGCCCGCTCCAGGTAGAGGCGGCCCTCGCGGGCGAACCCGCAGGCGACCCACATGAACCACAGCGAGGACAGCAGCTCAAGGCCCGTGCGCGCCTCCCGTGGGTCGCGGAGGCAGTAGTCGAGCGCCGCGCGGATGTTGTCGTGCTCCTGGCGCATGCGGCCGAACCAGTAGACCTGCCGGGGCCCGGACCAGGCGTGCTCGCCCCGCTCGGCGAGCTGGAGGTAGTAGTCGCGGTGGCGGCGCCGGATCCACTCGGTCTCCTCCAGCTTGTCGAGCCACTCCTTGCCGTAGCCGCGCAGGGTGTCGATGAGCCTGTAGCGGACCCCGGAACGCTCGTTGCCGCTCAGCAGGATGGACTTCTCCACCAGGCCGGTGATGAGCTCCATGACGTTCTCGGCGGGGAGGTTCTCGCCGGCGCAGACGTAGCGCGCGGCCTCCAGCTCGAAGTCGCCCGCGAAGATCGACAGGCGGGCCCACAACAGCCGCTCCGCGGGCTCGCACAGCTCGTGGCTCCACCCGATGGCCGCGCGCAGCGTCTGGTGGCGGGGCAGCGCGGTGCGGCTGGCGCCGGCGAGCAGGCTGAAACGGTCGGTCAGCAGCGCCAGGATCTGCTCCACCGACAGCGCGCGCAGGCGGACGGAGGCCAGCTCGATCGCCAGTGGGATGCCGTCGAGGCGGCGGCACAGCTCGGAGACCGCCGTGATGTTGTCCTCGTCGACGGAGAAGGACGGGACGACGGCGGACGCGCGCTCGGCGAAGAGCTGCACGGACTCGTTGACGAACGGGCTCTCAAGGTCGTCGTCGCCCGGCACCAGCAGGGGCGCCACGGGGATCGACTCCTCGCCCAGCACGCCGAGCGACTGCCTGCTGGTCGCCAGCACCCGCACGTGCTCGGCGCTGCGCAGGAGCTGGTCGACGAGCCCGGCGCACGCCTCGCGCAGGTGCTCGCAGGAGTCGATCACAAGGAGGGCGTCGCGGCGGCTCAGCCACTCGGTGAGAGCCTCGGCCTCGGGCCGGGCCGACTGGTCGGCGATGCCGAGCGCCGCGCTGACGGCGTGCTGGACCATGGTGGGGTCCTGCAGCCGGGACAGATCGACGTACCAGACGCCGTCGGGGAACTGCGAGGTGACCTGGTGGGCGACGCGCAGGGCGGTGCGGGACTTGCCGACCCCGCCGATGCCCGTCACGGTGACCAGGCGGGAGCCGTGCAGGCGCTGCCTGATGGTGGCGAGCAGCCGGTCTCTGCCGACGAAGCTGGTGAGCTCCGCGGGGAGATTTCCCTCTCTGCGCCATCCTGCCGGCGTTGCCATGGGCCGCCTCACGGGGGGGTCGTTCCGGCGTGCTACCTGCTTCGGCATCGTACCCGCGCGGGGCGTTACCTGTCCCTGTGCCGCCGATGTACGCCCGAGATGCGTCTCCTGAGGTGACTGCTCCGGGGACCGCACCTGGCATCACTTTTGGGGGGTGACAGGGGAGATCTTGGCGCAAGGAATGATCGGCCGCTCCAGTGGCCACGTAGCATTGTGCCGTGACTGTGCGAGAGCCGGATGACCTGCGTCCGGTGGACCTCTCCGATGAGGGGCTGCCGGTTCTGCCCGACCAGACGGGCGACGACACCGACACGGGCTGGGGCGAGTGGCGCTCCACGTCCGACGACGACGTGTCCTGGCTGCTGGAGGAGCGCCCCCCGCACTGGGACTGAGATCCGCGGGAAGGGCGTTCCGGCCCGGAGGACGACATCCGCCTCCGGGCCGCGCATTCCATGATCCTTCCCTGTCCCGCCCTCGCGGGTGGCGCTCAGGCGCCGACCGGGTCGGCCGAGGGAGCGGAGCCGTTCACCGAGAGCACCCGCTCCGGCCGGTCGGCCCCGTCGGGCCCGTCCGGCACGACGATCGCGGGGAAGGTGCCGGTGTCGACGATGCCGTGCTCGTTGTACGCGATCTCGATCAGCGCGTGGGCCCGCGGCTCCAGCTTCCACAGCGCGCGGTACTCGCGGGCGGTGGTCAGCGAGATGCCGGTCTCCCTGGCGATGTCGGCGGCGCGCGGGACGAACTTGCGGTCGATCTGCTTGTCCCAGTAAGCGCGGGCCGCGCGCATCAGCGCCGCCCGCTGGGCGGTGTCCACCACGGCCGGGGCCGGGTCGACCATCTCGGCGTCCTCGTCGTCGTCCGCGATGTACGCGGCGACGGGGGAGGAGGCCACGGGCAGCGCGTGCGTCCTCGGCGGCTCCTCGGGCTCGGGGCCCCACGGGACCGGCGGGCGCAGGTCGATCAGGGCGCTGGTGTTGTACAGCGCGCCGATCTGCGACAGCAGCGCCTCCTGGCGCTCGGAGTCGACCGCGAGCCCGGTGTGCTCGACGGCCTGGTCCATCATGCGGTCGAGCCTGCCGAGCGCCGCGCGCATCTTGCGGTCGGAGGCGCCCGCCTCGCGGAGCGCGCGGGCGCGCTTGGCGGCCAGGGCCACGCGGGTGAGCCTGCGGTGGGCGTCCACCTCGCTCGCGGTGCGGTCGCTCACCTCGGCCAGCCCGAGTCTGACCATGGCGCGCTCGGGCGTCAGCCGCCACTTGATACGGGAGCGCCCGGTGATGCGGTGGCGCTCGATGGCCATGCCGCGCTCCCACAGCCACGCGGCGACCAGTGGGGCGGCGAGCCGGAAGATCGCCTCTGCCAGGCTGCGCGCGTCCAGGCTGGACAGGACCGCGGACAGGCTCGTGAGCGCCCACACGGCGATGCCGTCGATGCCGGCGGAGTAGTTCTCGCGCATGTTGCGGCGGGCCCGCACGGCGCTGGTGATCACGGCGACTTCGATGAACGCGAAGAGCAGAAATCTCAGCGGGCCGTCGAAGCCGAGCACGTCACCGGAGAAGCGCCACATGCCCTGCGCGGACACACCGGTGGCGATGCTGGCCGCGACGATGGTGAGGATGTCCTCCGCCGGGCGGTTCTCGGCGAACCGGCGGAAGGCCCGCGCCGACGCGCGGTAGGCGGCGCGAAGGGCGAAGTACGCAAGGACCAGAAGCACCAGGGCGGACACGCAGATGATGGCCGTTTCAACCCGGTGTTCGGATGTGAAAGTCGTTATCTGATCGATGGGGGGCATCAGTCTCTGTCCGTCATTCTCGATGTCCGACAGGATTACCGAGAGGATCATTCCAGAATATCGCCAACTATGTTTGCGGAAACGGACATTCGTCTCGCGAAAGTCACCTTACGCACCCGTCCCAGGAGTACGAAACCGGCGGGGCAGAGGAGCGTCCCACCTATCCGGCGTTGCCGGATATGAAGCCATAAATGCCCTTTTTCGGTTTTAGGGGCATTTGTCGGGCTATGGCCGCGTACGCGGTCAGGAGACGACGTCCTTGCGGCGGAAGCGGCGGAACGCCAGGGCCACGAGGATCACGGCGTACGTCACCGACAGGGACGCCCCCTTGATCATGCCGCTCCAGTCGAGCTGCGGCGCCAGCGCGTCCAGCCAGGCGGTGCTCCAGAAGGTCGGCAGGAACTCGCGCACCACGCCCAGAGCCTCCACCGCCTGGAGGATGTTGCTCACGATGACGAGCCCGACCGCCCCGCCCACCGCCCCCAGCGGGGAGTCGGTGCTCACCGAGAGCAGGAACGCCAGCGCCGCGACGACGAGCTGGCTCACCAGGGCGTACCCGATGACGATGCCGAACCGGGGCAGCACCGAGGAGGCCGCGATCGTCTCACCGGTGCCGGGCAGGCGGATGTCGTTCCATCCGAAGGCGACGGTGCCCGCCAGCAGCGCCATGACCGGCAGCGCGATCACCGCCGCCGCCGAGTACCCGAGGGCGACGGTCAGCTTCTGCCGCAGGAGCCGGTCGCGCGGCACCGGGGCCGCCAGCAGGTAGCGCAGCGACGACCAGCTCGCCTCGCTCGCCACGGTGTCGCCGCAGAACAGCGCCACCGCGACCACCAGCAGCAGCGTGGCGGACACCGAGAGCGTGAAGGCGGCGAAGTTCAGGCCGCCCTGCGTGGCGAGGTCGGAGAGCCTCAGGGAGTTCTGCTGCGCGGGCGCGGGACCAAGGGAGAACGCCACCACGAGGATCCACGGCAGCGCCAGCAGCAGGCCGAACATCACCAGCGTGCGGCGCCGCTTGAACTGCCTGACGATCTCCACCCGCAGCGGCAGCGTGCGCCCCGGCGCGTACGCGGCGTCCATCGCGCCATCCCCGCGCGGCCCTGCCGCGTTCGCGGTGCTCGGTACCGAGGTCACGCCTTGTCTCCGATCAGGTCCAGGAAGACGTCTTCGAGACGCCCCTTCGAGCCGTTGGACGAGACCGCGCCGCCGAGCAGGTCGCTGACCGGGCCGGTCGTCACCAGGCGGCCACGGTGCATCATGACCACGTGGTCGCAGGTCTGCTCCACCTCGGCCAGCATGTGACTCGACACGATCACCGTGCGGCCGTGCGCGGCGTAGCGGATCAGGACCTTGCGCATCTCGGCGATCTGCGGCGGGTCGAGGCCGTTGGTGGGCTCGTCCAGGACGAGCAGGTCGGGCAGGCCGAGCATGGCCTGGGCGATGGCCAGGCGCTGGCGCATGCCCTGCGAGTACGTGCGCACCGCCCGGTCGAGGGCGGCGCCGAGTGCGGCGATCTCCAGCGCCTCCTCCATGTGGGCGTCGTCCCTCGGACGTCCGGTCGCCCGCCAGTACAGGTCGAGGTTCTCCCTGCCGGTCAGGTGGGGCAGGAAGCCCGGGCCCTCCACGAACGACCCGAGCCGCGACAGGACCGGCGCGCCCGGCGTCACCCGGTGCCCGAAGATCCGTATCTCGCCCGCGTCCGGATGGATCAGGCCCATCAGCATGCGCATCGTCGTCGTCTTGCCCGCGCCGTTCGGCCCGAGCAGGCCGAGGACCTGTCCCTGCTCGACGCGGAACGACAGGTCGTCCACCGCCGGCTCGCCGCCGCGGTACTTCTTGGTGAGGCCGGTGATCTGCAGCGGCACCCCGGCCAGCTCAGGGTCGGCTTCGCCGGTGCGGCGGACGCGCCCGAGCAGCAGCAGGACGGCCGCGACGACGAGCGCGGCGAGCGGCAGCGCCCAGATCCACCAGGCGAGGCCGGTGGCGGCGGCCGTCAGCGACGCGTCCGTGGGCACGGCGAGGTCCGGCGAGGCCAGCCCGACGCGGTGGACCGCCGGGGCGGCGGGGGAGGCGTATCCCATGTCGGTGGTGCTCAGCACGACCCGCAGCCGGTGCCCCACGTCGAACCGGTGGTCGATCACCGGAAGCGTGACCGACACGGGCGTGCCCGCCTGGGTCGCGGTGACCCGCAGCGGGGCGACCAGGCCCTGCGGCAGCGCGGGGCGCTGCCCGCCGATGTCGTACAGCTTGGCGAACAGCGTCACCTCGCCCTCGCCGTGTACCCGGACCTTCACCACGGGCGCGCCGGTGACCTCCAGGGGCGCGGTGAGGGGCGCGGAGTCGAAGGCGGCGCTCTGCCCTGGCATGTCGATCGAGAGACCGGCCCCGCCGAGGTTGCCCAGCAGCCCGCCCAGGCCCGGCACCGTGGAGATCGAGGCGGGGGAGCCGCCCGGCGGGCTGGCCACCTGCTGGTCCGGCCCCGCGAGCCGGACCACCGGCCGCGCGGTGCCGGAGAGCCCGGGATAGCGGCCGGTGCCGGCGTGGACCAGGACGGGGCGGCGCGTGCCCGGGTCGCGCCCGCCGTCGCGGGTGACGGTGAAGGCGTCCCCGAGGGGGCTGCCGTCCTTCTTGAGCCAGTGGCCGAACCAGCCGATCGTGCGGTCGGCCACCCAGTCGGTCTCGGCGTCGCCGCCGTCGTGGCCTCCGTCGAACCAGGCGACCTCCACGGGGGCGCCGGTGGCGGCGATGGCCCTGGCGTTGGCGTCGGCGTGGCCGAGGGGGAACAGCGAGTCGTGCTTGCCCTGGATCAGCAGGGACGGCACGCGGATCTTGCCGGGCACCGAGATCGGGCTCGACCTGCGCAGGGTCTCGACGGCTCCGGCGGTGGCGCGGCCGCTCTCCGCGACCTGCTGGTACATCTGGCAGATCTCCGGCAGGAACCGCCCGCACCGCACCTCCTGCGCCTGCGCGGCCAGGTCGACCGGGTCGGACGGCCCGCCCGGCGCCGTGCCCGTACCCGCCGTGCCCGTACCGCCCGCCGCGCCCGTACCGCCCGCCGCGCCCGTACCGCCCGGCGGGCGCGCACCGCCGCCGGTGCCGGAGCCGGTCGCGCCCGTACCCGCCGCGCCGGTGAGGCCCGCCGCCCCCGGCGCGAGGGGCGAGTCGACGGCCCTGCTGAAGAACAGCCCGGCCCACATGCGCTTGAAGACGCCCTTCTCGGGCCCCTGGCCGGTGGCGTCGGGGAAGAGCGCGTCCGCCAGGTCGTACCAGGTGATCTGCGGGACGATCGCGTCGATCCTGCTGTCGTAGGCGGCGGCCATCAGGGTGATCGCCCCGCCGTACGAGCCTCCTGCCATGCCGAGGCGGGGGTCGCCCGGGGAGTCGAGCAGCACCTCGGGCCGTTTGGCGACCCAGTCGATCAGCTGCCTGACGTCCTTGACCTCGTAGTCGGGGGAGTTGAGCGCGATCTGCCCGGTGGAGGCGCCGAACCCCCGCGCCGACCAGGTCAGCACCGCGTAGCCCGCCCGCGACAGCCGTACGGCCTCGTCGCGCACGCTCTGCTTGCTGCCGCCGAACCCGTGGGCGAGGAGCACCGCGGGCGCCCTGCCGCCTCCGGCCGGGGGGAAGAAGGTGGTGTCCAGCGTCACGCGCTGGTCGTCACGCGGCCCGTCGACGACCGGGATCGCCTGGTCGAACCCCGTCACCGGCGCCGGTGACGGCCAAAGAGCCCACACCGCCGCGCCCAGGACCAGTAGCGCCGCGACGATCAACGCCGCCGGCCGCCTCCCCGCAAGCTTCATGCCGAGAGCCTACTTATCGCCGCTGAGAGATCGCTGAGACGCCTCGCCCGAGGTGGATGCGGGTTATCTCGGGGAAGTCCCCGATTGCGGAGCATGTCGAGGACCGGCATCATTTCATCGCGTGAAGTTAGGTGCGGCTATCAAGGACAAGGCCACTCGCTGGGTCGAGTGGGCCCTTCCCTACTGGACCAGGGGAGAGGCGGGCAGGGAGACCCCGCCGGACCTCTTCCGGGTCCTCTACCTCGGCTGGATCGTCGCATTCGTGCTGAAGGTCTTCGGCGCCTCCTGGGACGTCTCCTGGCACTTCAAGTGGCTGCGCGACGACCTCGCTCCACCGCACCTGCTCAACAGCGCCGGCACGGCCATCGTGGTCGCGCTGGTGATCGTGCACAGCTACACCGGGTACGGCGTCGACCGCACGGCGCAGAGGCTGATCCAGTGGGGCACCGGGGCGTTCCTGATCGCGGTCCCGATCGACCTGATCAACCACAGGGTGAACGGCGTCGACATCACCTCGTGGAGCCCTTCCCACATGCTGCTCTACGTCGGCACGGCGTTCATGATCGCCGGAGTGATCCGCGGGTGGTACCTCTACGCGCCCGAGGGCGGGCAGCGCCCGATCGTCCTTGGAGCGCTCTTCGCCTTCTTCCTGGAGAACATCCTCTTCCCGAGCGAGCACCAGGAGTACGGCGTGCTGGAGCTCGCCTCCTGGGATCGCGGGCCCCAGTTCGTGTACGCCGAGCCGAGCCTGCTCGACTTCGCCGCCAACCAGATGGGCCGCCCGGTAGACCGGGGCATGGTGGAGAAGTTCTCGCTGCCCGTCCCCGACTGGGTGTATCCCCTGTGGTTCGGCATCGCGGCGGTGCTCGTGCTGGTCGTGGCGCACAGGCTGATCGGCCGCAGGTGGGCGGCCACGGCGGTGGCCGCCGTGTACGTCGGCTTCCGCGCCGCCATCTGGCCGCTGCTCGTCGTCTTCCACTTCCCGCCGTCGGCCGTCCCGTTCTTCCTGCTCGCCGCCGCCGTCTGCGTCGACCTGGCGTTCCTGGTGCGGATCCCGGCGGCCCGTGCGGCGCTCGGCGCCCTGGTGGTCACAGGAGCGGTCTACGGCGGGCTCGCCGTGCAGGACCGCCTGCTGGACGCCCCGCCCTACATGCTCGCCTCGGCGCCGGTCGCCGCCGTCGTGCTCGGCGCGGCGTGGTTCGGCGTCGAGTGGTACGGCCGCAGGCGCTCGGGCGCGTCCGCGACCCCGAGCCCCCTCCCGGCGCCGGTCGCCCCCGCCACGCCGTAGCCGCCTTCCCGGGCCGCGCGACCGCGGCCCGGGCCGAAAGGCGGCCTCCCGGTCAGGCGACCGGGGCGCGGGTCAGCGCGACGGCGACGCCGTAGGCCAGGCCCATGACGCCGGCTTCGAGCGCGGCCCAGGCGGCGAACGCCGTCGCCTGCCGCCGCGCGACACCCGGAAGCAGGCGCCAGCGGATGTGGGCCCCGAGCGCCCCCACCGCGCACACCAGGATGGTCTTGGCGACCACCAGCTGCCCGTAGTGGGTCGTGAACAGCGACCCTGGCAGCCGCGTGGCCGGTGAGAGCCCCAGCTCCACCAGGCCGTTGAACAGGCCGGAGAGGGTCACCACGACCAGCGAGACGGTGGCCAGCCGCGAGAACCTCGGAAGGGCACGGGCCAGCAGGTCGCGGTCGGTCGTCAGCAGCACGGCCAGCGCCACGAGGCCGCCCGTCCACGCCGACGCCCCGACGACGTGCAGCTCCATCGAGACCATGCTCAGGTCGTGCCAGTACCAGTTCGAGGCGTGGCCGCTTACCGGCAGGGGCAGCAGGCCGAACACCGCGACGACGACGCGCAGCTCGGCGGGCACCTTCTCGCCGAAGCGCACGGCGAGCAGCCCGAAGCACGTGTAGATCAGGGCGCACGCGGCGCTGATCACCAGCCCCTGGCCGGAGCCGATCACGCTGACGTACGCGGCGGGGTCGGGCACGCGGCCGGGGGTGACCTCGGCGGCGCTGAGCACCATGGCCACCAGCGCCGCGACGGCCCACCCGAACGCCGCGAGCACCGCCCAGCTCCGGGCCCTGGTGAGCACCGGCTCGGTGCGGTGCGGATCGTCGAAGCCCAGGAACCGGGGAAGCAGGCTGAGCCCGACGGTCGCGAGGGCGCACAGGTCGAGGACCAGGCGGACGACCGGCAGGCCGTACTCGACGACCGGTCCGGGGACCGCGATCCCCGGGACGGCCCCCGGCGAGGTCCACCAGCTCGCCACCAGCACGGCCAGGAGCGCGGCGCCCGCCGCCCCCCAGACCGGCCGCCACCGCGCCTCCCCGGCGGCCGTGACCGTTTCCGCCGCGCTCGCCGGCCCGGCCGTCTCGGCCCGCTCGGTGGTGCTCACGCGCCCTGTCCCTTCGCCTGGCGCCCCTGGCGGGCGACCACGAGGATGCCGAGGCCGGAGAGCAGCAGCGCGACCACCAGCAGCCCCCACACCCAGCCGCCGCCGCTCGCCGGGGGAACCGCCGAGGCGGACGGATCCTTCGTGGCGGGCACGGCCGCGGGCGCGGGGGTGGGAGCCGGGGCGGCGCCGCCGGCGACGGTGAAGCCGACCTTCCCGCTGACCGGGTGGCCGTCGTTGGAGACGATCTGGTAGCCGACGACGTAGGCGCCGGCCGCCGCCGTGACCGGAAGCGTGGCCGTCACCGTGTTGTCCACGACCTCGACCGGGGCCTTGGAGACCGCGCCGTCCGGGCCGGTCAGCGCGACCTGGGCGAAGTCGGCCCTGACCGGCTGGTCGAAGGTCAGCGTAACCCGGCCGGGCACGGAGGCGAGCCGGGCGCCGTCCTTCGGATCGCTGCCCGTCAGCACGTTGTGAGCCTGGGCGGGCGCGACGGCCACGGCCAGCGCCGCGCAGGCCACCAGCAGGACCGTAAGGAGTCGCCTCACCGCGATATGACCTTTCCTTCGCGTTCAACGGACGGAGCCATGGTGCCACCTATGCGCGCGCAAAGCGTCCCGGAGGCGGGCGGGGGCAGGGGGAGACGACCACGCGTCGCCTGGTCGTAGGCTTGTCGGCGTGGAACCTGGGCTGTTGTTCGACAGCGCCGCCGCGCACTACAGCAGATACCGCCACGGGTACGGCGACGAGGTGGTCGGTCACATCGCGAGCGAGCTGTCCCTCGGCAGGCGTTCGAGGGTGCTCGACCTCGGCTGCGGCCCCGGCACGCTCGCGATCCCCCTGTCCCGGTTCGCCGGCGCGATCGTGGCCGTCGATCCGAGCGACGACATGCTCGCCGAGGGAGCGCGCCAGGCGCCCACCGCGAACATCACCTGGCTGAAGGGCGATTCGAGCCGCCTGACGGCCCTGCCGCTCGGGCGCGTCGACCACACCGTCATGGGCCGGTCGTTCCACTGGATGGACCGGGCGCGGGTGCTCGCCGACCTGGACGCCCTGCTCCCGCCGGCCGGGGCCGTCGTGCTGGTCGGGCCGGCCCGCGACCCGGTCGAGCCGCCCTGGGAGCCCGTGGCGCAGGCCGTGCGGCAGAGCTTCGGCCTTGAGTGGCGTGCCGGCACCGACTGCTACCACAGATCGGCGCGCCACCACGTCGAGCTGCTGGCCGAGTCTCCCTTCCACGACCTGACCAGCGCCTCCTTCCACCGTACGGCCCGCCGCGACGCCGAGGCCGTGATCGGGCTGCAGCTGTCGTACTCCTACTCCACCCCGGCCCGCCTCGGCGACCGGCTGCCGGCGTTCGTGGAAGCCCTCGGCCAGGCGCTGGCGGAGGCGCACCCGAGCGGAGTCTGGGAAGAGGAGATCGCCACCGAGGTCGTGGTGGCCCGCAGGCCCTGACCGCCCTTCGGCCACCGATATGATCTCGGGGTCGTCGAGCCGGGCCGGCGGATGGCAGGTCTTCAGCGGGAGGGCCGGTGCGACCAAGATCCCGGCACCCCTCACTACCAGGAGCCACGCTGGTGAGTACTGTTCCCCCGGTCACGCCGCCGGCCGGCGTCCCTGTCGCCCTCGCCGAGCCCGTGCGCCGGGTGGGGCCGCGCTGGATCACGTTCATCTCGCTGGCGAACCTCGCCCTGTGGATGGCCTTCTTCGGCCCCCTGCAGGTGCTGCTGCCCCAGCAGATCGCGGCGGCCGACCCCGCGGGCAAGGAGGCCGCCCTGGCCTGGGTGACCGGCCTCGGCGCCGCCGTCGCCCTGGTCCTCAGCCCCGTGGCGGGCGCCCTGTCCGACCGTACGGCGGGCCGCTTCGGCAGGCGCCACCCGTGGACGCTGGCGGGCGCGGTGGCGGGCGGTCTCGGCCTGGCCTTCCTCGCCTTCCAGGGCACGGTCGCGGGTGTGGCGATCGGCTGGTGCCTGGCGCAGGCCGGGCTCAACGCCATGCAGGCCTCGCTCACGGCGGGGGTGCCCGACCACGTGCCGGTGAGCCAGCGCGGCCAGGTGTCCGGGTGGATCGGCGTCCCGCAGACGCTGGGGGTGGTGCTGGCGGTCGTGGTCGTGACGATGGTCGCCACGACCACCAGGTCCGGATACCTGCTGATCGGCGCGCTGGTCCCGCTGTGCGTGCTTCCGTTCGTGTTCACCACCCCCGACGCGCGGCTGCCCGCCGCGCACCGGAGGCCTTTCGACGTCAGGGAGTTCCTGCGGGGCTTCTGGATCAGCCCGCGCGAGCACCCGGACTTCGCCTGGGCCTGGCTGACCCGGTTCCTGATGCAGCTCGGGAACGCCATGGCCCTGCTCTACCTGCTCTACTTCCTCACCGACGCGGTCCACTACGAGCGGCGGTTCCCCGGCCAGAAGGCCGAGGACGGCCTGCTCGTGCTCATCCTGATCTACACGGCGACCGTCGTGCTCACCACGGTCGTCAGCGGCGTGGTCTCCGATCGCCTGGGCCGCCGCAAGACCCTCGTGACGGTCTCGGGCGTCATCAGCGCGGTGCCCGCCGTGATCATGGCCTTCTGGCCCGAGTGGACGATGGTCATGGTGGCCGCGGTCATCATGGGCGTCGGCTTCGGCATCTACCTCTCGGTGGACAACGCGCTGGTCACCCAGGTGCTCCCGGCCGCTTCGGGCCGGGCGAAGGACCTCGGGGTCATCAACGTCGCCAACACGGGCCCGCAGGTGCTCGGCCCGGTGATCGCGGGCCCGATCGTGGCGAGCCTCGGCGGCTATCCCGTCCTCTTCCTCACCGCGGCCGCGCTCGCGCTGGTCGGCGCGGGCCTGGTGTGGAAGATCCGGTCCGTGCCCTGACGGCGTGCTCCACCGAGATCGGAGCCCAAGGGGCCGGACCCCGGCCGGCGGTGCCCGGTCAGCCGTCGAGCAGGTAGGTGTCGAGCCTGCCGCACATGCCGAGCCGGGCCTCGGGGGAGGCCGTCATGACCCGGGCCTGCCTGAGGTGGCCGGCGTCGCCCTCGCGCAGCGCCTGGAGGTGGACCCCGGTGACCTCGGCGGCCTGGTGCGCCCCCTCCCTCCACCGCTTCTCGAAGGCGTCCAGCTTGCCGGAGACGATGCGCGCCGCCTGGCTGTGGAAGGCCGCCAGGGCGTCGCGCCCGTTGTCCCGCAGCTCCCGGAAGCCCTCGATCGCCACGTCACGGCGGCGCCGCGCCCCCTCGGCGTCGGTGATCGCGGAGATCTCGCCGTACATGACCGGGTCGGCCAGCACGGAGGGCGGAAAGGTGAAGACCGCGTCCCCGGCCTCGGGCAGGCCGCTGTTCTGCATGACGACCACGATCCTCAGCCGCCCGTCGTCGTTGACCAGCCGGTGGACGGTCCCGGGGGTGAACCAGACCACGGCCCCGGGTTCGAGGGGCGTCACGGCGTACCCCTCCCAGGTCAGCGTCTGGACCGACCCGGTGCCCTCGACCACGATGTAGGCCTCCGAGCAGAGCAGGTGCATGTGCGGAGAGCCGCCGCAGACGCCGTCGGCCGAGGACCAGTCGTAGACCCGCAGCCCGGACACGCCGACGCCGCCGGGAAAGCTCATGGACGCACCTCCAGGGGGTGGGCGCGCACGTACGCCTCCAGCCGGTCGCGGTCCCAGGCGCCGTCCGCGACGACCACGCGGTAGCGGTGGCGCAAGGTCGCGCCGGCGGGCAGCTCGACCTCCTCGAAGAACGCCAGGGAGGGGTTCACGGCGGCGAAGGGGGTGGTGCGCACGAACCAGGTGGTGCCGGGTGCGGCGAGGAACAGAAGGGTCGAGGCGCGGTCCACCTCGTCGTGCTCGCCGGTGTAGGCGAGCCAGGACGCGGTGCGCCCCATCATCTCGGGGCCGCCCTGCCCGTCCGCCGCGATCACCCGGCCGTCGGCGAAGGACCTCGGGCCCCGCCAGAACAGCCCGCTGTACCCGGCCATGAGCCTGCCCTCGGTCGTCGGGCTGCCGAAGCGCAGCGGCTCTCCGCGCACGTTGGTGATCGAGGTGGAGAAGTCGAGCGCCCAGGAGTCGTCCTCGGTGTCCCGTACGGCCAGCTCCCGCACCTCGTCCACCCAGTGCTCTCCGGCCTGCGTGTGCCAGGTCAGGCGCTCGCGGCCGGGGGAGGTGAACTCCTCGTGGCGCATCGTGCCGACGTTCGGCAGGTCGGCGTAGCCCCGCTCGCGCACGTAGCTGACGCCGCCCCAGAAGTTCTGGCCCGACAGGTGGGAGACCGTCATCTGCAGGCCCTTGTGCCAGCGGTGGTCGTGCGGCCGGTAGGCGGTGACGACGTCGCCCGCCGGCGTTCGCAGCGGGTGGAAGTACGGCTTGGACCCCTCGAAGGCGGGCATCTCGGGCCGGTAGACGTACCGCATCAGCTCGACGCCGTCCGCCTCGGCGACCAGCTCGGTGCCGGTGTCCTTCAGCGGGTGGCTCACGGGGGCGCTGGTGCCGTTCACAGGGTCGAACCTCCGTCGAGGCGATGGTAGAAGGGGTTGTCGACGGTCAGCTCCGACCGCCGCACGGGCCTGCCGGTGAACGCCGAGGCGTACAGCCCGGTGACGAACTCCAGCGTCCGCCGCCCCTCGGCGCCGCTCAGCGGAGGTCGCTCGCCTCGCTCGTAGGCGTCCAGCAGGGCCGAGAGCTGGGCGGCGTGGGAGCTCGGCACGTCGTCCGGGGGGTTCCACAGCTCGGGCGGAGTGCAGGTCCAGCCGCGGTTGTCGTAGCCGTACAGGTGCCTGAGTTCCACGGTGGCCTCGGCGAAGTCGAAGCGCAGGTAGCTCTCCTCGCGGCGGGACAGCACGCTGTTGACCACGGAGGCCATGGCGCCGCTGTCGAACCTGACCGACGCCATGGACACGTCCTCGGTCTCCACAGGGCGGTCGATCCGGCGGGCCATGGCGCGGATCTCCTCCCAGTCGCCGAGGACCGACAGCATCAGGTCCATCTGGTGGATGCCGTGCCCCATGGTCGGGCCGCCGCCCTCGGTCTCCCACGTGCCGCGCCACGGCACCGAGTAGTACGTGCTGTCGCGGTACCAGGCGGTCACGCACAGGGCGACCATCGGGCGGCCGAGTTCCCCGCTCGCGGCCAGGCGGCGCAGATGGCGGGCCCCCGAGCCGAAGCGGTGCTGGAAGACCACGGCGGCGAAGGTGCCGCGCTCCGCCGCCGTGATCCGATCATTTTCCGCCAGTGACAGGCACAGCGGTTTCTCACACCACACCCACGTCCCGGCGCGCAGGCATTCCACGATCTGGCGCGCGTGGATGTAGGGCGGTGTGCAGATGTGGACGAGGTCGGGCCGCTCGCGGGCCAGCATCTCGCCGAGGTCGGTGTAGGCCTGGGGGATCCCGTGCTCGGCGCAGAACGACTTGGCCCTCGAGCCGTCGACGTCGACGGCGGCCACGACCTCGGCCCTGTGGCGTTCTCCGGCGAGGGCGGGCAGGTGGCACGCGCCCGCTATGCCGCCCGTGCCGACGATGGCGACGCGGATCATCCGGCGTGCCCCCTGCCGCCGGGCACGATCGTGGTCGGCGAGCGCGGGGTCGATGGCGGCATGGCGGCGATGGTGGCATGCGCTCGTCTGGGCACCCGGAGTCCTTCCGAAAGTTTCAGAAGATTTACGAGACTTTTCGCGCCCTGAAACCTAGGCGGGTTCGCGGCATCCGTCAAGACCTCGCGCCACTGACCCGGCGGAGGTGCGAAAGCTTTCGGGTCGGCGGGTGCCCGGCGCTACCGGGGGCGGGGCGGGGCGGTGCTGTCCCTGACCAGCAGATCGGTCGCCAGCTCGACCCGCCGGGTCTCCGGGGACTCTCCCTGGGAGATCTCCAGCGCCATGCGGGTCGCCAGGGCCGCCATCTCCTCCAGCGGCTGGCGGACCGTGGTCAGCGGCGGCCACGCCGAGCGCGCGAGCGGCAGGTCGTCGAACCCGACCACGCTCAGGTCGTCGGGGACGCGCAGCCCGGCCCGCCGCGCCGCCTCGAACACGCCGAACGCCTGCATGTCGCTGCCCGCGAAGATCGCCGTGGGCGGGTCGGGCAGCTCCAGGAACGCCTTGCCGTGAACGTGGCCGGAGTCCACCAGGAAGTCGCCGTTGCGGATCAGCTCCGGGTCGACCGTCACCCCGGCGGTCTCCAGGGCGGCGCGGTAGCCGTCGATGCGCGCCCGGCTGCACAGCATCTCGGGCGGCCCGCCGATCATGCCGATGCGGCGGTGGCCCAGCTCCAGCAGGTGGCGCGTGGCCGCCAGCCCGCCGTGCCAGTTGGTCGCCCCGACCGAGGCGACGTCCGGGGCGGGCTCCCCCTCCGGGTCGACGATGACGAAGGGGATGGAACGGGCCAGAAGCTGGCCGTGCTGGCGGCGGGTCAGCCGCGAGGCCACGAGGACCACGCCGTCCGTACGGCGGGCCGCGATGCGGTCGAGCCAGTCACGGCCGGGCCCCGAGTGGGTGTGCAGGACCGAGACGACCACCGCGGCCTCGGCCTCGCGGGCGGCGGTCTCGGCCCCGCGGATGATCTCGATGGCCCAGGGGCTCTCGATCTCGGCGAAGACCAGGTCGACCAGACCGACCGGGCCGTCCCCCTGGCCGGTGCGCCGCTTGTAACCGTGTTCGTGGAGCAGGCGCTCGACTCGCCGGCGCGTCTCCGGTGCGACCTCGGGGCGACCGTTGACGACTTTGGAGACCGTGGGGACCGAGACCCCGGCCTCCTCGGCGATCAGAGCGATGGTGACCCGCCTCTTCGCTGACATGCGACGGAGTGTATCCGAAAGCTTTCGGAATTTCCTCGCAGGGTCCCGTTCGCGGGGCCGTCCATTCCCGGGTGGGCTGCCCTGGGTATCCCCAACGAGGCGCGCGTGGCTATTGACGTGTAACGAGCGCTTTACGTACTCTCCGGGTCACGAAATATTCGGGGGTGCAAAAGAAAGTTTCAGAGCGCGAGTCTCCCGGCTGTCGCAGCGGGTTCGTAGATCAGGAAGGGAACCACAGAGATGTCGTTGAGTCGGCGAGGTGTGGTGTTACTGGCGGCTGCCGGGCTGTTTCTCGGAGGTTGCGGCGGCCAGGGGAGCACGGGGGACAGTGGCGGCGGGACCTCCTCGTCCTCCGCGAAGGTCACTGTCGAGTGGTGGAACATCTCCACGACCGAGCCGATGAAGTCGTTCTGGGCCAAGAAGGTCAAGGAGTACCAGGCCTTGCACCCGAACGTCACCATCAAGAATGTACCGATCGAGAACGAGGCCTTCAAGGCGAAGCTGTCGACGGTCACCCAGTCGGGCAAGACGCCCGACATCTACACCACCTGGGGCGGCGGTGTGCTCAAGCAGCAGATCGACGCCGGGCTCGTGAAGGACCTCACCTCCGAGGCGGCGACCTGGATCGCCGACTTCACCCCGGCCTCGCTCCAGGCGTACCAGTTCGACCAGAAGACCTACGGGATCCCCTACGACATCGGCATGGTGGGCTTCTGGTACAACAAGGCGCTGTTCGCCAAGGCGGGCGTCACCGTGCCGCCGGCCACGTGGACCGAGTACCTCGACGCCGTCAGGAAGCTCAAGGCCGCGGGGATCACCCCGATCGCCCTGGCCGGCAAGGAGAAGTGGCCCGGCCACTACTACTGGGCCTACCTGGCCATGCGCATCGCCGGCCTTGACGCGCTCAAGCAGGCCGCGATCGACGACGACTTCACAGGGCCCGACTTCGTGGCGGCCGGCGCGCGGCTGAAGGAACTCGTCGACCTCCAGCCGTTCCAGAAGGGCTTCCTCGGCGCCGGCTACGGAACCCCCGACGGCCAGGCCGCGACCGTGGGGAACGGCAAGGCCGCCATGGAGCTGATGGGCCAGTGGGCTCCGGTCGTCCAGAAGGACGCCGGCAAGGGACTCGGAGACGACCTCGGCTTCTTCGGATTCCCCTCGGTCGAGGGCGGCAAGGGCTCGGCGACGGACGCCTTCGGCGGAGGCAACGGGTTCGCGGTGGGCGTGAACGCGCCCCCGGAGGCGGCCGACTTCCTCAAGTTCATCTCCGAGAGCGCGAACCACCGCCAGGCGGTCGAGATGAACGCGCTGTTGCCCGTGCTCAAGGGCGAGGAGGACGCGGTCAAGGACGTGAACCTCGGGGTGGTCGCCAAGACGCTCGCCGGTGCCAGCGGGTTCCAGCTGTACCTCGACCAGGCCTACCCGCCGGCGGTGGGCCAGGAGGTCAACGACAGCGTGGCGGCGCTCATCGCGGGCTCCAAGACTCCCGACCAGGTGGCGCAGGCCATCACCCAGACGGCCAAGTCCGAGTAGGTGACGACGGGCGGGCCGGGCGGGACGCCCGGCCCGCGGGCGGAGTGGAGTGAGATGACACGTCCGGCGCTAACGGATGAACGACCGGCGCCCACGGCGGGGTCGCCGAGGACGGCCGGGCCGGCGGCCACCCCGTCGGCCCGCCGTCGCCGGTTCGGGGGTCTGGCGACGATCACGCTTTTCCTGCTCCCCGCGCTGGTGCTGTTCGGCCTGCTGGTCCTCGCGCCGATCGCCGTCGCCATGTACACCAGCGTGTTCAAGTGGAACGGCCTGGGCGGGATGCCGTCCGACTTCGTCGGGCTCGACAACTTCACCCGGATGTTCGCCGACGAGGTGTTCGTCGGCGACCTGCGGCGCGGCCTGGTCCTGATCGTCTTGTCGATCACCGTCCAGCTCCCGCTCGCGCTGGCCATCGCCATGCTGCTCAACCAGAAGATGCGCGGGCGGGCGTTCTACCGGCTGTTGTTCTTCGCCCCGTACGTGCTGTCGGAGGTGATCACCGGCGTCCTGTTCACCATGATCCTCTCCCCGGAAGCGGGCCTGGCCAACCAGATGCTCGGCGCCGCCGGCCTGGAGTCGCTGCGGTCCAGCTGGCTCGCCGAGCCGTCCACGGTCATGATGTCGCTGTTCCTGGTCATGACGTGGAAGTACTTCGGCTTCCACATGATCCTCTACCTGGCCGGCCGCCAGGGCATCCCGAAGGAGCTGGGCGAGGCCGCCTCGATCGACGGGGCGGGGAGCTGGACCCAGTTCCGCTACGTGACCCTGCCGCTGCTCGGGCCGACGATCAGGATCAGCGTCTTCCTGTCGGTCATCGGGGCGATCCAGCTGTTCGACCTGGTGTGGGTGCTCACCAGCGGAGGGCCGATCCACTCCTCCGAGACCATGGCCGTGACCATGTTCCAGTTCGGCTTCAAGCGGTCCCAGGTCGGCTACGCCAGTGCCATCAGCGTCGTGATGTTCCTCATCAGCCTCGTCTTCGCGCTGGGCTACCAGCGGTTCGTCCTGCGCCGCGACACCGAAGGAGCGATCACCACCATGCGAGACCAGCGATGACCGCGCCCGCCCAGGCGCCGGCCCGCACGCCCGGCCACGCCCGGCCGGCCGCTCCCGTCCGGCTCCCGTGGCTCAGGTCCCTCTCGCTGCACGCGATCGTGCTGGTGCTCGGCGCGTTCGTCGTCGTGCCGTTCGTCTTCGGCGTGGTCGGCGGCTTCAAGGACACCGGCCAGCTCTCCACCAACCCCTTCGGACTGCCCTCGCCGTGGGTGCCGGAGAACTACACCGACATCCTGGCCTCGGGCTCGTTCTGGCGCCAGCTCGTCAACAGCACGTTCATCGCGCTGGCGACGATGGTCATCACCGTCGGCCTGGCGGCCATGGCGGCGTTCGTGTTCGCCCGCTTCGCGTTCAGGGGCAGGGAGTTGCTGTTCACGCTGTTCGCCGTCGGGCTGATGTTCCCGTTCGCGGTGGCGATCCTGCCGCTGTTCATCCTCCTGCGCACCCTCGGGCTCCTGGACAACCCGTTCGGGGTGGTCCTGCCGCAGGCCGCCTTCGGGCTGCCGGTGACGATCATCGTCCTGCGGTCGTTCTTCAGGACCATCCCGCGCGAGGTGGAGGAGGCCGCGACGATCGACGGCTGCACCAGCTTCGGGTTCTTCTGGCGGATCCTGCTGCCGATGGCCCGGCCCGCCCTGGCCACCGTCTCGGTCCTCGCGATCGTCGCGAGCTGGAACAACTTCTTCCTGCCGCTGGTCATCTTCAACGACCCCAACTGGTCGACCATCCCGCTCGGCGTCCAGCAGTTCTACGGCCAGTACTCCTCCGACACGGCTCGCATCCTCGCCTACGTCGTGCTCGCGATGGTGCCCGCCCTGGCGTTCTACGCCGTCGCCGAGCGGCAGCTCATCGGCGGCCTCACGGCGGGAGCGACGAAGGGATGACCCCGCGCCTTCCACGGTCCATCGAGCTTCACGGCCTTCACGGCTTATCACCAAGGAGTGCGGAATGACCCTGCGTGTGTCCGGATCCCGCCTCGTCGAGGCCGACGGAACCTCCGTGCGGCTGCGGGGGGTGGGCCTTGGGGGCTGGATGAACATGGAGAACTTCATCACCGGCTACCCGGCCGACGAGTCGTCGATGCGCGACGCCGTGCGCAAGGTGCTGGGCGAGGAGCGGCAGGAGCTGTTCTTCGACCGGCTGCTGACGTCCTTCTTCGGCCCCGAGGACGCCGCCCTGCTCGAAGGCATGGGCGTCAACTGCGTGCGCATCCCCGTGAGCTACCGGCACTTCGAGTCCGACGACCGGCCGATGGAGATCGTCGAAAGCGGGTTCCGCCGGCTCGACCGCGTGATCGGCCTGCTGGCGGAGCGGCGCATCTACAGCGTGATCGACCTGCACGCGCTGCCGGGCGCGCAGAACCAGCACTGGCACTCCGACAACCCCACCCACGTGGCGTCGTTCTGGCGGCACCGGCACTTCCAGGACCGCGCCGTCCACCTGTGGGAGGCGATCGCCGACCACTACAAGGACCACCCGTGGGTGGCGGGGTACAACCCGGTCAACGAGCCGGGCGACGCCGCCGGGCGGGTGATCGGGCCCTTCTACGACCGCCTGGTCAAGGCGCTGCGCGCGGTGGACCCCTCCCACGTGCTCTTCCTCGACGGCAACACCTACTCCACCGACTTCTCGATCTTCCGTGAGGTGTACGAGAACACGGTGTTCGTCTGCCACGACTACGCGCTGGCGGGGTTCGCCCACGGCGGGCCCTACCCCGGGTACACGCGGGGCGAGTGGGTCGACCGAGGGCAGCTTGAGCGGGCCTTCGAGAAGCGCACGACCTTCCAGCGCGAGACCGGCACGCCGCTGTGGGTGGGGGAGTTCGGCCCGGTCTACACCGGGGACCCGGCCGTGGACGAGCAGCGCTACCAGATCCTCGCCGACCAGCTGGACATCTTCGACGGGTACGAGGCCGGCTGGTCGCTGTGGACGTACAAGGACGTGGGGCTCCAGGGCCTGGTGCACGCCGACCCCGACGGGCCGTACCTGCGCCGCTTCGGCGACTTCGTGGCCAAGAAGAAGCGGCTCGGGGCCGACCGGTGGGGCTCGACCATGGAGGAGTCGGGCGACGTCCTGGCGCCGCTGCACCGGCTCATGGAGAGCGAGTTCCCCCTGTGGGACCCGTATCCCTGGGGCGCCCGCTACCAGGTGGACGACCTCATCCGGCACATCCTCGTCGCGCAGGCGCTCGTGCCCGAGTACGCCTCCCTGTTCGCCGGGCTGGACGACGGCGAACTGGTCGCCCTGGCCGACTCCTTCGCGCTCGGGAACTGCGTGCGCCGCGACCCCCTGATCGACCTCCTGACCTCCAACCTCGTACGACCTGGCTCATCTACCTGACCTTTGAGGAGACCAGCATGCGCTTACCCCGTTCCTGGGTGGCGGCTGTCCTGTTATGCCTTCCCTTGTCCGTGCTCTCGCCCCTGGCGGCGCAGGCCGAACAAGCCGTGCAGATTGCGAAATATGACTTCGAAGACGGCACCACGCAGGGATGGGGGCCACGGGGTTCCGGGGTCGCGGTCAGGGTGGCCCCGGACACCGCCCATTCGGGGAGCGGCTCCCTGCTGACCACCGGCAGGACCGCGACCTGGCACGGCGCCACCATCAGCCCGCCGCTGGAGAAGGGGGTGACGTACGCGGTCACCGCCTACGCCCGCCTCGCCGCCGGGCAGCCGTCCAGCACGATCGCGCTCACCGCGCAGCGCACCCCCGCGGGCGGGACGACCACCTACGAGCGGGTCGGCGCCGCCACGGTCACCGACGCGGCCTGGACGGAGATCGCCGGCACGTACACCTACACAGAGGACTCCACCGAGCTGCAGCTGTACGCCGAGAGCTCGGACGCCACCGGCGAGTACTACCTGGACGACATCACGATCACCACGGACACCGATCCCGGGCAGTCGGGCGTGACCAGCGACTTCGAGAGCGGCACCGCGCAGGGATGGACGTCGCGCGGCTCGGCCACGCTGACGGTCAGCACGGCTGAGGCCCACGGCGGCGCCGCGAGCCTGCTGGCCACGGGCAGGTCGGCCTCTTGGGACGGCCCCTCGCTCAACGTCCTCGGCAAGATGACCAAGGGATCGAAGTACACGCTGTCGCTGTGGGTGCGGCTCGGGCCGGACACGGCCTCGGGCGAGCTGGGCCTGTCGGTGGAGCGGCGCCTCGCCGGCACCGCGAGCTACGACCGGGTGGTGGCGCCCACCGCGATCACCGCCGGGCAGTGGGTGGAGCTGAAAGGTTCATACACGCCGGCCTACGACGTGGACTTCCTCAGCGTCTACGTGGAGTCCGGAAGCGGCGCCTTCCCGTTCTCGATCGACGACTTCACACTGGCGTACGTGCCGCCGAAGCCGATCGAGACCGGTATCCCCTCGCTCAAGGACAAGCTCTCCTTCGACGTCGGAGCGGCCGTCGCGCGCGCCCAGACCCTGGGTGAGCACGGGCGCCTGCTCACCAAGCACTTCGACAGCGTGACCCCGGGCAACGCGCTGAAGTGGGACGCCACAGAGCCCCGCGAGGGCGAGTTCACCTTCGGTGACGGCGACTACCTGGTGGACTACGCCACCGAGCACGGCCTGAAGTTCCGAGGTCACACGCTCGCCTGGCACAGCCAGACCCCCGACTGGGTGTTCAAGGACGGCGACCGCGACCTGACCGCCACCCCGGCGGACAAGGCGCTGCTGCTGAAGCGGCTGGAGAACCACGTCAGAGCGGTCGTCGGCCGCTACAAGGGCAGGATCCAGACCTGGGACGTGGTCAACGAGGTCGTGGACGAGAACCAGCCCGACGGCATGCGCCGCAGCCCGTGGTTCCTGGTCACCGGCTACGACTTCATCCGCACGGCGTTCCGCGTCGCCCACGAGGTGGACCCGGCCGCCAAGCTGGTGCTCAACGACTACAACACCGAGCTGCCGCGCAAGCGCCAGGCCGTCTACAACCTGGTGAAGAAGCTCAGGGGCGAGGGAGTGCCGGTGAACGCCGTCGGCCACCAGCTCCACGTCAACATCGAACAGGCCCCGGCCTCGGAGATCGAGAAGACCATCGAGCTGTTCGCAGGACTCGGGGTCGACCAGCAGGTCACCGAGCTGGACGTCAGCGTCTACACCGACTTCGTCTCCTCCTACACCGCCGTGCCGGCCGAGGTCCTGGCCCAGCAGGGGTACCGGTACAAGGAGATCTTCGACGTCTTCCGCCGTCAGGCCTCCCACCTGTCGTCGGTCACGGTCTGGGGCCTCGGCGACGACGGAACCTGGCTGTCGTCCTTCCCGATCACCCGGCTCAACCCGCCGCTGCTGTTCGACGACGAGCTCCAGGCCAAGCCGGCGTACTGGGGCGTGGCCGACCCGTCCCGCCTGCCGCCGCTCACGCGCAGGCTCGACGCGCCGAAGGCGACCGTCAAGGTCGACGGAGAGCGCGAGCGGCAGTGGGACCTGCTGCCCGACGCGCCGATCGCCCGGGTGGGCGACCTCGCCGCCGGGTTCCAGGCCCGCTGGTCGACCGCCGGCCTCGCCGTGCTGGCCGAGGTACGCGACCCGACGTGCGACAAGGCGGACACGGTGACCGTGCGGCTCGGTGGCACCGCGTACGTCATGAAGCGCGACGGGCGTGCCCGATGGTTCGACACGCGGGCCGCCAAGGGCGGCTACCGCGTGGAAGCGCTCCTTCCCGCCGAGGCGGCGCTCGGCGGGAAGGTCCCCTTCGAGCTGGTCGCGCACGACGCCAAGGGAGAGGTCTCCTGGAAGGGCGAGCTGACCCTCACCGCGGCGGTGCGTCAGACCACGGCCCCACGGGGCACGCCGGTCGTCGACGGGGTCGCCGACGCCGCCTGGGCCAGGGCCCCGGAGATCCGCACCGCCACCTGGATCCAGGGCACCACAGGCGCCACCGCCACCGTACGGGCGCTGTGGGACTCAGGGCACCTGTACGTGCTCGCGCGCGTCACCGACCCGGCGCTCAGCGAGGCGTCGCCGAACCCGTGGGAGCAGGACTCCGTCGAGATCTTCGTCGACCCCGGGAACGGCAAGACCAAGGGATATGACGATGACGACGGGCAGTACCGCGTCTCCTTCTCGGGGAAGCGGACCGTCGGCGGCACCTTCGACGCCTTCGCCGTCAAGGACAACCTGACGAGCGCGGCGAAGGTCGTGCCTGGTGGCTACGTCGTCGAGGCGTCCATCAAGCTGCCGACCATCACCCCGGCCAAGGGCGGCCTCCTCGGCTTCGACATCCAGGTCAACGACGCGACCGCCGCCGCCCGTACGGCAGCCGTGACCTGGAACGACTCCTCCGGCCAGTCGTACCTGAGCACGGCCGGCTGGGGGGTGCTGGAACTGACCGGTTGACCCTGGCACCGGCCGGTACGGGGGATCGGTTCCCGTACCGGCCGGGCTCCGGGAGGTACGGGGAGTGGTCCTCCTACCGGCCCGGCTCCGGAAGACGATCAACGAGAAAGGCCGCGTGCGGTGCGCTTCAGCAACCCGATCCTGCCGGGGTTCCACCCGGACCCGTCGATCTGCCGGGTGGACGACGACTACTACCTGGTGACCTCGACCTTCGAGTGGTTCCCCGGCGTGCCGATCTTCCACAGCAAGGACCTGACGCACTGGCGGCAGATCGGGCACGTGCTCGACCGGGCGTCCCAGCTCCCGGTCGACGGCGTACGGCCGAGCGGCGGCATCTACGCGCCCACGCTCAGACACCACGACGGCGTCTTCTACATGATCACGACCTTGGTGGACGGGCTGATGGAGACGGGCAACTTCCTCGTCACCGCCACCGACCCCGCCGGGCCGTGGAGCGAGCCCTACTGGCTGCCGGAGACCGAGGGGTTCGACCCGTCCCTGTTCTTCGACGACGACGGCCGGGTGTGGGCGCACGGCACCCGCCCCGCCCGGCCCCAGCGGTACGAGGGGCACACCGAGATCTGGCTGCGCGAGCTGGACCTCGACGGCATGAAGCTCGTCGGCGAGGAGCACGTGCTCTGGGACGGCGCGGTCAAGGGCGCGATCTGGGCCGAGGGGCCGCACCTCTACAAGGTCGACGGCACCTACTACCTGCTGGTGTCCGAGGGCGGTACCGAGCACGACCACGCCCTGAGCGTCGCCCGCGCGGACACGGTGGCCGGGCCGTACACCGGGAACCCGCGCAACCCGGTGCTCACCCACCGCAACCTCGGCCGCGACCATCCCATCGTGGGCACCGGCCACGGGGACCTGGTCCAGACGCCGGGCGGGGAGTGGTGGATGGTGCTCCTCGCCATGCGGCCGTACGGCGGCTACCACTACAACCTCGGCCGCGAGACCTTCCTGACCCGGGTGCGCTGGGAGGAAGGGTGGCCCGTCCCCGGCCCGGTCGAGCTCACCGCCGAGGGGCCGGATCTTCCCCAGCACCGTTGGCCGGCCGAGCCCGCCTGCGACAACTTCGACGCCGTACGGCTGGCGCCCGGCTGGAACCACCTGCGCACGCCGCGCGAGCCGTACTGGACGCTCACCGAGCGCCCCGGGCACCTGCGCCTGCGGGGGCGGCCGGAGTCGCTCACCGAGTGGACCAACCCGAGCCTCGTCGCCCGGCGGCAGTGCCACGCCCACTTCGCCGTGCACGCCGCGATGGAGTTCACCCCCTCGGGTGGTGAACGCGCCGGTCTGGCCCTGCTTCAGAACGACGACTTCCACATCCTGCTGGTGATGACCACCGGCGGCCTCGTCGTGATCAGGAGGGAGGGCGGCGTCGACCGCACGCTCGCGCAGGCGGACGTGCCGGGTGGCCGGCTCTGGCTCGGCGTCGAGGCGCACGAGCAGGAGTACCAGATGTCGTACGCGACCTCGCCGGGGGACTGGCACCCGCTGGGCGACCCGGTGGACGGCCGGATCCTCAGCACCTCCCTCGCCGGAGGCTTCATCGGCGCCTGCATCGGCATGTACCTCTCCGGCGAAGGCCACCCCACCGGCAACATCGCCGACTTCGACTGGTTCGAATACCTCCCTCTTTCGCACTGAAGCCCCGATCTCGGGCACGACCCGTTCGATCGAGGCCTCGGTGAGCAGAGGAGATGCGCGCCCTGCCCACCGACGCCGGAGGGACGTTGAACGAAATCAGAAGGGGTCAGGCAGGAGCCAGGAAATCGGCTTGATCTTGGAGACACTGACGGACATGCCGACGAGTTTCGTGTCGACTGTCGCGACGTCGGTGATGTGCAGGCGCTCGGCCATCGCGATCACGGCTGCGTCGACTACCCCATCGGTGCGCCGCAGGATGATCAAGCTCCGCCAGAAGGCCTCTGGTCACCAGTTACGAGTCAGTAATTGATGGTCAGTGAGCGGCCTTAACCGCGAGTAGGTCAACCAGAAAGACAAGCGACTCATTCGGCGGGATCGCACGTTTTCCGGCTGCGCCGTAGGCCCGCCGCGGCCGGGATGGCGAGTTCGCCGGGCCACCGACCTTATGCCACGCAGACCCTTGTCCCAGCCCTCGATGACCTGGCCCGCCCCAACACAAAGGTGAACGGGGCTTGCTGATGCCAGGACGCGTCGAACGCAGGTGCAGGCATGAACCCGGTGCGCGCCCCGGCCATCTCCCCGCTAAATAATTGTCCAACATTGTTCACGTTAGTACGTCAATGTGCCTGCTTGACGTGATTTGTACTTTTCTTCCAGACTTGCGAACCCTGATCACCCGCCAGGAAGGACCGTCACCCGTGTTAACAGCCTCGACCGCCTACCAGAGACGAGTAGGCATCGTCGCCCTTTTGCTCGCGTGCCTCGCCGCGATCGGGCTGCCGGTCGCCCACGCCGAGCCGAGCTCTGACGACAGCGTCTCCGTCACGGTCATGAACACGACCGATCTACATACCCACCTCTTCAACTGGGACTACTACGCGGATAAACCGGACACAGGGCGTGGCCTGGCCAGGGTCTCCAGCCTCATCGAGAAGGTCCGGGTCGAGAAGGGCCGAGACCACACTCTGCTGCTCGACAACGGCGACACGATCCAGGGCACGCCGCTGGGTAGCTACTACGCCAGGACCGAGCCGATCACCATGGGTACGATCCACCCGATGGCCGAGGCGATGAACGCGATCGGCTACGACGTCATGACCTTGGGCAACCACGAGTTCAACTACCGGATCGAGACTCTGCGAGCGTTCGAAAAGCAGGTCGACTTCCCGATACTCGGCGCCAACGTTCACGACTGGAACAGCGGCGAGCCCGCTTTCACCCCCTACATCATCAAGACGATGTCGATCGAGGGGCACGATCCGATCCGCGTGGGCATCCTCGGTCTGACCACACCCGGCTCCGCCATCTGGGACAAGTCCAACGTTGAAGGGCGGCTTCGCTTCAACGGGATCGTCGAAGAAGCGAAGAAGTACGTACCGATCATCCGCGACCAGGGTGTGGACATCCTCGTCGCCTCCGTCCACTCCGGCACCAGCACGGGCTCGTCGTACGGCGACCAGATCCCGTTCCCCGAGAATGCCTCCACGCTGCTCGCCCAGGAGGTCCCCGGCATCGATGTGATCATCGCCGGGCATTCTCACAGCGAGATCCCGCAGCAGTTGGTCACCAACAAGGCCACCGGTAAGCAGGTGCTTGTCACCCAGGCAGGCTCCTGGGGCAAGGTTCTCGGTGTGGTCGACATCGATCTCGCGAAGGTCGACGGTCAGTGGAGCGTCGCCTCGAAGTCGTCCAAGCTGCTGCAGGCGAGCACCGCGACCGACGACCCGAAGATCATCGCGTTGACCGCCGCGGCGCAGCAGAAGGTGGTCGATCACGTCAACGGTGTCATCGGCACGTCTCTCGGGACCATGCCGATGCGGGAGGCCCACTACAAGGACGTCGCCGCACTGGACTTCATCAACTACGTCCAGGCGGAGGTCGTGAAGAAGGGCCTGGCGGGCACGCCCGAAGCATCCCTTCCGGTCCTCTCCCTGGCTGCGCCTTTCGACGCCAAGGCCGTCATCCCGAAGGGGAACGTCACGATCCGTGACATGGCGGGAGCGTACATCTACGACAACACGCTGATCGGCGTGAAGATGAACGGCGCCCAGATGAAGGACTTCCTGGAGTGGTCGGCGAAGTTCATGAAGCAGGTGTCGGTTCCCGGCCCGTACAAGCCGGGCACCGTGACCGGTAACGGCCCGGCGTACAACTACGACGTCGCACGGGGACTGACCTACGACATCGACGTCTCCAAACCCGGTGGGGAGCGGATCATCAACCTCTCCTTCAACGGGGCGCCCCTGGACCCCGCCCAGGAGTTCGTGGTCGCGACCAACAACTACCGCCAGAACGGCGGCGGCAACGCGCCCCACATCGCCACCGCGCCGATCGTCTTCAACCCCCTCACCGAGGTGAGGGACGAGATCATCGACTGGGTGGTGGAACACGAGACCATCGACCCGGCCGCGTTCGCGCGTGTGGACTGGCGTCTGGTGTACAAGGGCGAGCCGGCCCTGGTCCTGGACACCGTCGCCACTCTGACCCCGAGCTCCACCGAACTCAGCTTCGGAAATCAGCCGACCGGGGAGCAGAGCGACCCGATGGCGGTGCGCTTCACCAACACCAGCCAGCCCACGATCACCGTCAACTCCGTCGAAGTGCCCGCGGGCTTCGTCGTCTCCGATGACACGTGCCAGGGCCGGCAGCTTGCCTCGGGTGCCTCCTGCAGCGTGTCCGTGGCGTTCAAGCCGACCGCCGGTACGACCTACACCGGAAACCTGGTCGTCCGAAGCACCGCCGCCAACAGCCCGACCACGGTGGCACTCAGCGGAACCGCACTCGGTGTTCCGCTGACCGCGACCGCCTCATCCCGCTGCGTGGGCACGTCGGCGTACGTGGCGGTGACGGCCGTCAACGACGCCTCGGTGCCGGCGAACGTGACGCTGTCGACCCCCTACGGTTCCAAGACCGTGGCCGACGTCGCCCCGGGCAAGCAGGCGTACCAGTCCTTCAACACCCGGACCGGGCGGCTCGCCGCCGGCACGGTGAACGTGACGGGCACCGCGACGATCGGTGGCAAGCAGGTCACCTCGTCCTACGACGCCGCCTACACCGCGACCAGCTGCGCCTGACCGGACCGGCGGTGGCCGCGGTAATGCGCCGTAGGTGCCCGGGGACGCCGCCTTCAGCGAACCGGGGCCGGTCGATTCGGCCGGCCCCGGCCCTGCACCCATAAACGGAGCGATCCGCCCGGCACGGCGACCGTACGGAGTGAAACTTTCACCGACGGTTGACGCCCGTGGCGCACAGCCCGCAGGATCATGGGGTCTCCCTGGTCAGGAGGGGGCGTCGACTGAATTGCCGCTACCCATGACGAGGTGTGCCCATGCTCAATGTCCCCTCACGGATCGCGTCCGCCGTCCTGCTGACCCTGGTCGCCCTGAACGTTCCCCCCGCGTACGCCGACGACGTCACCCCGGTCTCGGTGACCGTCAACGCGCGCGCCGCACTCGCCACCGTCCCCGAAACCGGCATCGGCACCAACCATGCGATCTGGGACAGCAATCTGGGCACCGACGAGACCTCGGACCGGCTCAAGGACGCGGGCGTGAAACTGCTGCGCTATCCCGGCGGCTCCTACTCCGACATCTATCACTGGGCCGACCACACCGCTCCCGGCGGCTACGTCGCTCCCAACACCGATTTCGACACCTTCATGCGTGGCGTGCGGCGCACCGGGGCGCAGGCGATGGTGACCGCCAACTACGGCACCGGCACCGCCAACGAGGCCGCCGGCTGGGTCCGCTACGCCAACGTCACCAAGAAGTACGGCGTCAAGTACTGGGAGATCGGCAACGAGAACTACGGCAACGGCCACTACGGCTCCGCCTGGGAGGCCGACGACCACGCCGACAAGAGCCCGGCCGAGTACGCGCGCAACGTCGTCGCCTACGCCGAGGCGATGAAGGCGGTCGATCCGACCATCAAGATCGGCGCTGTGCTGACCACAGCGGGCGACTGGCCCGACGGGCTGGTCGCCGGCGGCGACGACGGAACCTGGAACAAGGTCGTCCTGTCGATCGCCGGACCGAAGATCGACTATGTGGTCCTGCACTGGTACCCCGGCGCCTTGGACAAGGCCGGCCGCGTGCCCGACATGATCTATCTCACCCGCCGGCAGATCGCCGAGTACGCGGGGCCCGGGTCGGAGCGGATCGGCATTTCGATGACCGAGTTCAACACCGGGACCAGCAGCAACGGTACGAACACCCAGCCCGGTGCGCTCGCCGCCGCCGACGCCTACGCGACGCTGCTCGCGAACGGCGTGTTCACGGTCGACTGGTGGAACGTGCATAACGGCATCGGCAGTGTCACGCAGGTCGCGGGGCACACCGACTACGGCGACTTCGGCCTGCTGTCGAGCGCGACCTGCACCTCCGACGGCAGCGTGTGCGAGCCGGCCTTGAACACACCCTTCGCGCCGTACTACGCGCTGCAGATGACGAGCAGGTTCGCCCGTCCCGGCGACCAGTTCATCCGGGCCGCCACCGACCAGGCGAAGGTCAGCGCGCACGCCGTCCGCCGCCCCGACGGCGATCTGGCGGTCCTGTTGATCAATACCTCGCCCGACACGTCCTTCCCGGTCACGATCGGTTATTCCGGCTTCAACCCGGCCTCCGGGGCGCCGGTCGTGCTGACCCACACCAACGGCGCCACCGACATCACCGGCTCGACCTCGGGGAGCGCGACCAGCCGGACGCTGCCGCCGCTGTCGCTGACCACGATCGTTGTGCATCCCAGCTCTGCGCAGACCGGACTGCCGGGCGCGCCGGGGCAGCCGACGGCCTCGAACGTGACGGACAAGACCGCCACGATCTCCTGGCCCGCCGCCTCCGCCGGGACGCGCCCGATCGTGAAGTACGAGGTCTACCGCCACGACGGAGCCGTCGGCGAGCAGCTCGGTGAGACCGCCGGTAACTCCTTCACCGTCAACAACCTCAAGCCGGGCACGGGCTACACGGTCAACGTGGTCGCGCGGGACAGCGGCGGCGGCGTCTCGTCGGCCTCCCCGCCCCTCACGTTCACGACCGGCACGCCCGCCTCCAGTTCCTGCACGGTACGGCTGACCGACCAGTCCGACTGGGGCAACGGCTACGTCGGCGCCATCGACATCACCAACAATGGCGCACTGATCAACGGCTGGACCCTGAACTTCAGCTGGCCCAGGACGTGGCAGAGCCTGGGCAGCGGCTGGAGCGCCGTCTGGACGCAGAACGGCTCGAACGTCAAGGTCGTCAACGAGCCGAACAACGGCTCGCTGCCGACCGGCGCGTCGACCACGATCGGCTTCGTCGGCAACTACAGCGGCCCGAACATCCTCCCCGCCGTCTTCACCCTCAACGGAACCGTCTGCGCAACGCGGTAGCACTGGTAGCACCGTCCGGGGTCGTCCCGCGCGGACGCCCCCGGACACGCACCCGAAGCCGCGAAGCGGGCGCGTCACGGCACCTGCGCACGCCGCGCGAGCCGTACTGGACGCTCACCGAGCGCCCCGGGCACGTGCGGCTGCGGGGACGGCCGGAGTCGCTCACCGAATGGACCAATCCGAGCCTCGTCGCCCGGCGGCAGCGGCACGCCCACTTCGCAGTGCACGCCGCCATGGAATTCACCCCCTCAGGTGGGGAGCGTGCAGCTCGCCGGAGACTTCATCGGCACCTACATCTGCATGTAAGTCTCCGGCGAAGGCCACCCAAGCGACAACGTCGCCGACTTCGACTGGTTCGAATACCTGCCACTGCCGGACTGAAACCCGGAGATCGCCACCGCATCGACGATTCGCGGTAGCGGCACTGCTCCCTGCGGACCGGACGTCCCCGCGCATCGCCCCCTGATCTGGTCGAGCTGGGTCCACACGAAGGTCGAGGTAGGCCGTATATCCGGATATGTCGGACTGTATCGTGAACTAGGCTCACAAATGGACGGTAATCGCTTGCGGCAACGAATGTGTCGCTGTACGGTGCCGTACACAGAGCCGACACTGGGTTCGGGGGGTACCTGGTCGGCCTGGACGGATCGCGGGAGAGGGTCCGCCCGTTCATGTCAGCTCTAGCGCTTCGCTAGGGATGGAGGTGGCCTCGGTAGTGAAACGGTGCAGGTGCGGCCGTCACAAGGCGCATCATCACAAGGAGGATAGGCCCGAAGACCGGGCACCGCTGGGTTTTCTCGCCGAATACCCGGCATGTTCAGAATTGGATAGTGTGATCACCGCGGTCGCCGCGAAACTGACCACAGATGATCTGATCTCCGGCATTCGGCTCTATCCGCCGCAGGTGCGGCAGATGATCTTCCACCAGTTGCGGCTGCCCAGCCAGAAAAGCATGAATTCGACGGTTACGGCGAATCTCATTCGGGTTTTGCGCACTCCGGGCAGTAAACGGGCGCCTCTAATTGAGATTTTCTGCATGCCGATTTTCCATGCCTTTCGGAACGCGGACGATCTGACGGCCGAAGACTGCGGACTTCTGCTGGTCGAGGAGACCGCCGGGAAGGTCCTGGAGGAGGCTGTGAGCCTTCGCATCGCGTTGCAGATCATGGCCCCACTGCCCAGGAGCCTGGTCGACCTCACGCTCGTGGCCGTCATGCAACGCGACCTGCCACTCTCACCACTCGCCCTGGGCATGTTGGCCGGTTCCGGGCGCGAGGTGGGAGGCGAGGCCGGAAGCGTCGTGCAGACGCTGTGGGACCAGGTCCGGGCCGGGGCGTTCGGCCTGCCGACGGCTCCTGCGGGAGTGGATGTCCTCTGCGATGTGGCCACGGCACTCGCTCAGCGGAATGCCGTCCCTGAAGGGGAGATGACCGGAGAAGCCGCCATGGCCACCGAAGAGGAGTACGCGCCGATGGGCGAGCACCAGCACGACGACGAGCCTCCTCAGGTGGGCTTGCGACGCTCCCTCGAACTGCTCGACCACCTTTACCTGGAGGCATGGGAAGCCGCAGGGCGGCTCCGTGGGGTTCTCCATGAGCGTCGCCGTCCCACCGGTGCCGACGTCGACCGCATCGTGCGGGTCGTGCATGAGTTCGACGAGATTCATGACCAGATCCAGAGCCTGGAGGACGTCGAGGTCGCGGCGACTTCCTTGGACGAGCTGTCACGCGCGCTGGACCAGGCGGAGGCCGCACAGGCCACGGTCGAGCGGGTCAGCCTGCTGATCCACGTCCACGGGCCCTCTGTACTCGACGAACAGCTCGCCGAAGTCCGCAAGGCGGCGGCCGAAGGGCCGACGGACGGACTGGACGCCCTGGCCCGGCTCATCCAACTTTCGTCGGAAGATCCGGATGCCGTCCTGATCCTCGCGGACGAACTGGAGGAACGAGCCAAGAAGGAACTTCCCGCGCGGTGGAACCCGGTGATCCGGGCCGCGGTGAGCGGCCGTCTCGGCATGGACGTCCCGGTGGCGCGACCGCCCTCGACCATCCATGCGGCCGATACCGGGCACTCATCGCACGGTGACGAGGCGGACGGTGACGCGGAAGGCGAAGACGAAGGCGGCACTCCGCCGCCTCTGGACGCCGGTCCCGATTCCACGCCGCCAACCGGTGAAAGCCTCATGGAGGCGGACGCGGAGGAAGATCTGCACCTCACCGACCTGGACCTCATGCTGGCGGACAGGTTCGGGTCCCGATCGACGGCGCATCCGGTCGAGCCGCGCCAGGCGCCGACCGAGCGGGCCGCGGTGCCGGAGGCCATCCTGGAGGAGGCGCTTCAGGCTCCGCCGGCAGAGCCCGTCGCAGCCCCCGAGGTGTCGCCCTGCGCCGCGTTCGCGGAGGCGGAGGCCGCGGCGCTCGGCGCACAGCGGTTCGGGCTCGCCGCCTGGATCAGGAAGGCCGCAGGGCGTCCGGTGGCCGAGATCGCGGCCCGGCGCTGCGCGGCGCTGGCCGTCGATATGAGCTCATTCGCCGGTCGGCTGTCCGCGGCCTTCACCGAGACGTCCCGGAAGATCACGACCGCCGGTATGGCCGACGATCCCGCCGGTCGCCTTCTGGCGTGGGCGGCCTCGATCCGGGCCGGGCTGGTGCATCCCACCGTCGAATCCGCACGCCTGGTGGACGAACTCGCCTCCACGGTCATGGGGCGTCAGGCTCTGACGGCGTGCGGTGCGGCGTTCAGCCAGGCCTTGCGGTCCGGCGTTTACCTCGTCCCTGGCCTGTCGGGTCAGATGCGTGACGTCGCCCGGGCCGAGCGGGCCCAGGCCCACGCCGTGGCGGCCTGCGCCAACCTTCTGGAAGACGGGCCACACAGAAGGATCAAGTATCCCCTCGCCACCGAAGTGTGGAAGTCGCTGATCCAACCGGAAGGGGCCGTGGGCGAGCTGGTCGGCGTCGCGGCCCGTGACGACATCGGGCAACTGCAGGAGACCGTCCGCAAGCTCGACGAGTTGCGCGAAGCGGGGGTGGTCGACCGCCTGATCGATGGGGAGGCCAAGCGTTCCAGGACGACACGGAACACCAAGATCATCGCAGGTGCGCGGGCCAAGCTCGTCGAGATGATCGACGAGGCACTGGAGAACGTCGCGAACTGGGCCACCGCTGTGCGTGAGGTGCAGGCCCGCCGTCCGTCCGGCTCCGACGAATGGCTGGCCAGAGGGCTGGCCGAACTCCGGCAGGCCATTGGCCGCCATCGGAGCGAGCTTCACTCGGAGCTTGAAGCACTGTGTGTGGACGCCGACCCGGTTCTGGCCGCCGCCGCGACGGGCGCGACGCACCTGATCAACGACACCCTGCACCTGCTCGACGGTGAGGCGCTCGGTGAGGCCGAACCCTCGGTGGCCGCCGTGCTCAACCAGGATCTCCTCTTCGCTCCCGAGATCCTGCTCGACGCGGACGGCCTCCGTCCCCACGGCGACCCTGCCTCCCAGACGCTCGCCCAGATCGCCATGGCCGACGTCCTCGACTGGCGCGGTGCCTTCGACGCCAGGGCTTCCCGTCTCGACCACGAGGGCACGCGCGCGGTGGCGGATGTGGTCTCCCATCAGGACCCCGATCTGGGGAACGAACTGCGGCACAGGAGGGACACGCTCGTCGCCGAGGCCGGAGAACGGCGTAACAAGGCGGTCGAGGAGGTTCTGGACCGGCTCGCCGGCTGGCGCAAGGACGGTGTTCTCTCCGAGACCGACGCGACGAGGATCGCGAGCGGGCTCAAGACCCTGCAGCGATCCGAGCGTGAGGACTTCGGCGTCGTCGCCGAGAAGATCTCACTGCTGGAGTCGGAAGCGGCGTCCATCCGTGCCGGGCGCATCGCCGACGAGGAGAGGCTGCTCACCCAGAAGAGCAAGGACCACCCCGACGTACGGGCCGCCGCTTCCCGCATCAGGGAGCACCTCGCCGTCGGCGACCTGACCACCGCACGGGAGTTCCTCCAGCAGGCCGAAGCTGGCCGGCCGCTTCCCGCCGTCCACAAGACGGTAGACCACTTCGGCCTCTTCTTCCCTCGCTTCCCCGAGGCGTTCGAAAGTATGTCGCTGCTCTCCTCCGGGGGACGGGCACGCAAGCAGGAGAGCGACGAGTGGGTCACCAAGCTCAAGGAGGCAATCCAAAGCGGCCGGGAGGTCACCGACCCCGACCTGCACCGCGTCATGTCCGAGGCAGGGCTGAGCGTCCAGGCTATGCCGCCCGGTCGTCGTGAGGAGTCCAAAGAAGGGCTGCGCTATTGGAAGTCGTTGGCTCAGAGTCCAAAGGCGCCGAGCAATCGGGGTGTGGCCATCCAGGCTGTGCTGCGGACGATCGGTCTGGAGGGTCGTCTGGTGCCAGCAGGGGAGGGGCAGGACAGGCTCTGGGTGACCTTGAACGACGTACGCTACGGTGACGCGCTGCTGCCGGAGTTCGGGTCGAAGATGAGCCCCTCGGGTGGCAGCATGCGCCTGCTGTTCGTCTGGCGCAGGCCGGGGCCGCAGCAGCTCATGGAGTGGCTCAAGGATGAGCCGCAGGACCGGACCATCCTGGTCTTCTACTTCGGCGTGCTTTCCCCGGCGCAGCGCGAGCAGCTGACCATGGCAGGCCGCAGGCGGCCCCGCCCCGTCACCGCGGTGATCGACGATGCCGCGATCAGCTATCTGGCCGCCCTGCCGGAGGCCGGTTGGACCGCCACGGTGAGCCTGCTCGCACCGTTCAGCGCGGCCAACCCCTACGCGCCCACGGGGGATGTGCCGATGGAGATGTTCTACGGTCGGTCGTCGCAGCTGTCGAGCGTGATCAGCGCCTCGGGTTCGTCGATCGTGTACGGCGGGCGCCAGCTCGGCAAGTCGGCGCTCCTGCGCGAGGCCGCCCGGACGCTACGCAGGAGCGATCCCGGCCGTGTCGTGATCCTGGAGACCATCCAGGAGATCGGAAAGATCGTGCCGGAGAGCATGCTGTGGCTGCGGCTGGCGCCCCGGCTGGCCGAGGCAGGGGTGCTTCCGCAGTCCGGCGCCACGCTCAAGGACCGCGCGGAGATCTGCCAGGCGGTCAAGCAGTGGGCGGACCAGGATTCGGCCCGACAGCTGCTGATCCTGCTCGACGAGGCGGACGCCTTCCTTAACCGGGATGCCGCCAACGCGAAGTTCGCGAATGTGGAGGCGTTGCGCGACCTGATGCAGGACACCGACGGACGGGTGAAGGTGGTCTTCGCCGGCCTGCACCAGACCGCCCGGTTCCAGAGCCTTTCCAACCAGCCGTTCCCCCACCTGGGAGCCCCCATCCCGATCGGGCCGCTGGACCCGCAGGACGCCTTCGACCTACTCACGCGCCCGCTCATGGCGCTCGGCTTCCGTTTCCCTCCGACCCTTGCGGCGCGGGTCATCGCGGAAGCGAACAACGCTCCGGCGCTCATCCAGCTCTTCGCGGCGGCCCTGCTCCAGAGGCTGCGGCACATCCCCATCCAGGGCGGCGGACTTCCCTACGAGATCACCTCAGACGACCTGGCCGCCGTCTGGCGGGACAGAGCTCTTGAGGTCGGCTTCCGCGACCGGTTCGAGTGGACGCTGGACCTGGACAAGCGCTACAAGGTGATCGCCTATGTCGTCGCCTTCCACGCCCTCGCCTACGGAACGGACAAGACGGTCAGCATCCAGGAGTTGAGGGATGAGTGCCTCATCTGGTGGGCCGCCGGCTTCGAGAACTGCACCAGCGACGGCTTCCGCGGATTGCTGGAGGAGTGCGTCAACCTCGGGGTGCTGTCGTCGGACGCCGACGGGTACCGCCTCCGGACGCCCCATGTGCTCACGTTGCTCGGCGGCGCGGAAGAGGTGGACACCGTCCTATCGAGGGCGAACGAGTTCGAGCAGCCCGATTCCTTCGACGCCTATGCGTATCGGGCCCTCTATCGGAACGGCCCGGATCTGTCCCCCCTCACCGGTGCCCAGGTGAGTCGCCTGTTCGAGTGCCGTGACAGCCTTCATCTGATCACCGGCTCCGCGGCACTGCACATCGAGCGGGTCGGCCTTGCTCTGGAGGAGGCCGGGCGGCAGCATATCGCCCACGTCCGGCGGGTGCAGTCGAACAAAGGCACCTTCGAGGGCGCCGTGCAGCGGAGCAGGGACGGCGGCGGCCACAACGTGGTCGTCGTCGACCTCGCTGGCCGCTCGGCCGAGCAGGCGACGGAGATCATCAAGACGGCGACCGCCGCCGTGTCCACGGGCGGCGCCGGAACGCTCGCGGTCGCGCTGGTGGCACCGCCCGAACTGGTCCCGGTCTGGCTCGCCGTCGCTTCGGGCGCCGAGGAACCGGCTCGGCGCGTCTGGCACATGGAACTGCGGCGCTACGACCAGCCGGTCGTGCGCCAGTGGATGGACGACGCCGGCCTCGGCTACCGTGACGCGGCCGGCCAGGAAGCCCTTCTGAAGGCCACCGGCGGCTGGCCGCTGCTGGTCAGCAAGCTCGTCGAGCGACCTTTCTCCGACCGGGAGCAGGCACTCGAAGGGTGCCGTGCCTGGATACGGGAGAACGCCGAGGAGTTCGTCCGGTCGACCGGTGTGCTCAGGGACCCCACGCTCTGGCAGGCGTGGCGGCACCTCATCGACGTCGGCCCGGATCGGCCCGACGACCTCGCCACCTACCTGGAGATGGCCGGTGAGGAACCGTCCGGGCCCCTGCACCGAGACCGGCTTGAGGCCATCGGCTATCCGTCTTGGGTCGCCCTGGTCGAAGTCCTCAGATCGCTTGGCGCGCTGGACCTGAGGGCGGACGGCACTCTCGCTTGCGAGCCGGTCCTCGCCGCGGTAAGCGAGCGGCTGGAGGCCGGCTCATGACGGACCTGTTAGCGCCGCTACTGCGTACGGCGGCCGAGGTGGTGCTCTCCCGTCCGGCGTTGGCAGGGTACGGAGGTGACGCGGACCGATTCGTCGCGGACCACCGGACCGACCTGCTCGACATGCTCATCTCCTCGGAGGAGTTGCGGCGGGTCAGCCTGGATCGGCTGCGGGTCCCCGGTTCGCAGCGGACGGAACGCGACTTCGCCCAGCTCGTGCTTCACCCCGATCCTGCGGTGCGGGCCGTGGCGGTTCGGATCGCCGGGGCGGTCACGGAGAGAGCGTCCCGCAATGCCGCCGACCGCAGGCTGCGCCGCCTGAACGACAAGAACGCGGAGCTGAAGGAGAGGCTGCGCACGGCGAACGGGCGGCACCGCAACGCCTTGGCGGACGTGGAGACGTTCCGCGAAGCGGCGCGTGAGGCGACAGAACGGGCCGATCTCCTGGACTCCGAGCTAGCGGCGACGCGCCGGCGGCTGCGTGACCCGAAGTCCATGACCTCGGTGCTCCTCGCGTTACTGCAGGAGGAGCCGCCCGAGCCCGAGGGCGATCCGAGCACCCGTGATCCCCATCGGCCAAAGCCGGTCGAGCGGCCCCCCTCGCCTTTGGAGGTGGCGGCCAAGGCCGCCGGTATCGGCCCCGAGTCGCTCGTGAAGGCACTCCAAGCGCTCGTCGACCCTCCGAAGCCGAGTGCGGCAGCGGTCACCGTGACCCGGGAACGTGACCTTAGGGTCGTGCCGTTGGGCGGCGGGACAAAGATCGGCGGCTCCTGCCTGCTGGTCGAAGCAGGTGGAACCCGCGTTCTCATCGACGCCGGGCTGGTTCCGGGCGACCCGTCCTTGCCGCCTCCGGGCATCGGGCAGGCGCTGGAAGGTCCCCTCCACGCCGTCGTCGTGACGCACGCCCACAACGACCACTGCGGGTACGTCCCGGCGCTGGCGGACCGGCTGCCGGACCTGCGGATCATCGCCACCCCGGAGACCACACAGCTCATGCCGGCCATGTGGGCCGACTCGGTGAAGATCATGCGGCAGCGGCAGAGGCTCGCGAGCACGTGGGGCACGCACGTGGAACCGCTGTACCCCCGCGAGGCGATCACCAGGGCGACGGGGGGAAGCGAGGAACTGGCCTTCGGCGTGCCTCGCAAGATCGGCGACCTCGTGGTCGAGCTGTTCCCGGCCGGTCACATCCTCGGGGCCGCCGGCGTGGTGGTCCGGGCGGGCGACTCCACCGTCGTCGTGACCGGCGACATCTCGGGGTTCCGGCAGCACAGCGTCGGGGGGTACGCCATCCCCGAGGCGGCCAGGTACGCGGATCTGCTCGTCATGGAGTCCACCTGCTGCGCCGAGGACCACCAGGACCGGGGTGACCTGGTGGGCGCGCTCGTCAGGGCCGTCGAGAGCGTGTACGCGGGGGGCGGCCGGGTGCTCATCCCGGCCTTCGCCCTCGGCCGCGCCCAGGAACTGGCCCTGATCATGCGTGACCGCCTCCCGCACGTGCCGGTCCTCCTCGACGGCATGGCAGCCGACATCGCCAGGTCCTTCGAGACGGTGACCGCCGGTGGTCCTCTTCCACTGTCCGTCTTCGGGGAAAACGTGGGCCGTGCCCGTCCCGGCGACATGGACGAGTTCACCCGAGGCGTGGTGATCAGCACGTCGGGGATGCTCGCCGGAGGTCCGGCCGTCCGTTGGGCGGCCGAGATCCTGCCGGACGCGAAGAGCGCCCTGTTCCTGTCCGGATACCAGGACGAGGAGGCGCCGGGTAAGCGGCTGCTGGACGCCGTACAGGGTGGGGCGCCGCAGTTGGTCCTCGACGACATGGGCGAGGAGAGGAAGATCCCGCTGCGGGCACGGGTGGAGATGATGCGGCTGTCGGCACACGCCGACAAGAGAGGACTGCTCGACATCGCCGACGAGGTCTCGGCGCGCCAGGTGATGCTCGTCCACGGCCTGGCCAGACGCCAGGCCGACTTCCGCGAGATCCTACGGCTCCGCGGTCACGCCACAACGGAAACGGGCCCTTGGCAGGCCTTCTGACTCCAGAGAGCACCCGGCCTTCGCATTTGGGCCTCCACCACGGTGGTGGATCCACGGAACGGGCGGGGGTGGGCTGATCCAGCCCGCCCGACACGTTCGATCGAGGCGTCGGTGAGCAGAGGAGATCCGCGCTCTGCTCGCTGACGCCGGCCCACGCAGCGACGACGCACCAACGCGAGGCATCTAGGCTGCCCGGGATGCGATGATCATCGCTTTGTGTAGCGACTTGATTACGGAATTCGGTCAAACGTCTGCGGGTGGAGCCGTCGTACAGTGAGGATATGGCTGTGCTCACCGTACAGATCGACGCGAAGACCGAGAAGGCCCTCGCCGAGCTGACCGCTGACGGCAGGTCCGCCACCGATGTGGTCCGCGAAGCTCTTCTCATCGCCAACCGCCTCAGGCGTATGGAAGTGGCCCGGTTGGAAGCTCAGGAGCTCGCCCACGACCCAGAGAACTTGGCGGAGCTTCGCTCTGTTCGATACGACCTGGGCGAAGACTGTGCGCGGTGACGTCTATCGCCTGCGGATGCCACGTGAAGCGGTCGGCCACGAGCAGCGCGGCGAGCGCTTCGCCGTCCTACTGCAATCCGATGCGCTCGCCTCACTCTCCACCCTGATCATCGCACCGACATCGACCAGTGCGCGTCCGATGACATTCCGGCCTGAGATCGAGCTGAACGGCAAGACCACCCGGGTCCTCATTGATCAGCTCAAGGCCGTGGACACATGCAGGCTCGGTGACTTCGCGGGTCGACTGGACCCTGCGGAGATCGAGGAGATCGACGAAGCGCTTCACGTCATGCTCGGCCTGCTCACATGAGCTGACTGGCGGATTTCAGCTGCCATTTCGATTGACACGACCGCCAGCACCGAGGGTATCGCCTAGCCCTGGGAGGGTCCGTCCGGAGTGATGAGCCTGTGCGCACGGAACGTCCGACATTGACTGTCAACCATGCCGCTCTTCTTGCCCTCTTCGGGCGGTATCTCATGCCTGATTATCGATTGTCTGCTCTTGAGGCGCAGAAGTTGGCCTACTTCCTACAGGAGTGCGGGCAGTCGCTTCGCCTGCGGTTCGCCAAGGGCAAGTACGGTCCATACGCAGAGAACCTGAACCACGCGCTCCAGCAGCTAGAGGCCCACTTCATCCGTGGTTACGGCGACCGGACACAGGATTCCCGGATATACCTCTTGCCAGGGGCGGCCGAGGAGTCCGACCAGGTCCTCACCCAGGACGATGCGACAGTCGCGAGGGTTGGCAGGGTCGCTCGCCTCATCGAGGGGTTCGAGACTCCATACGGCCTCGAACTGCTGGCCATGGTTCACTGGGCGGCCGTCGAGACCGGCGGTACGAACGCCGGCGATCTGAGCACGCACATCCGGGAGTGGTCCGCCCGTACGGGGGCTCTGTTCAAGCCGTCGCATGTCAGCGTGGCGTTGGAACGTCTCCGGAAGCTTGATTTTCTACCAGTTCGTGCCGCAGCCTGTAAGGAACATTCGGTCGAGCGGCAGTCCGCGTTTGGGTGGCCCAGCAGCAGATCAGGCGGGCAAGGGCGTCCAGCCCTTGCCCGCCTGAGCCGTGCGATGGGTTCGGTACGGGCACGTCGGTATTGCAGCCAAGCCCTTGCCGGACGCCGTTTCGGGGGCGTGGAACTCGCGTCCGTCTTCCGGTCCATGCCTGGACCCGTGATCCCGATTCGCTCGATGGGTCGCCGCCGCTCGGCGGGCACGTCGTAACGGTCATGCAGTCCGCGCCGGAACGCGGTGTGCTTGAAGCGGGTGAAGAGGGCGAGGAACTCTTCGCGTCACGAGTTGGGTCACCGGTGCTCCTGGGCGAGTGCCAGGACGTCCGCAGGGACCTCCACGATCGTCTTGTCGTCCGCGAGGTCGCGCACCGCGGGCCTCAGGTCTGATCGAGGGATGGGACGACGCGGCCCGCACGCGCTGGACGGTGTGCGGATCGGCGCCGCTCCGCTGGTGGGCGGCAGGCACGGGACGCCCACCCTCATCGGTCACCCTCACGCGGTGCACTACACCGCCGGGCGAAATAGTGTGCCCATCGTTGCCACTCGAAGGCTAATTGCCCTGGTTTGGCTAAGTAAGTCGCTATTGATCGTCGGCGGCGACACATAACTGTCCCGGTCCGGCAATCTGGACTACCCGCGATCAGTCCGGGTTCATGGTTGATATGGCCCGGAAACACACTCTTACGGCTCCGCTGCTCGTCAAGGCGAAGGCCGCTGTCTCGAAGTTTGGCAAGCATGTCACGCCGAAGTTACAGGGAGACATCGGAGGTCGAGAAGATCAACTCCGGGCTCCTTTGGAAGCTCTCATCACGGATATGGGAGTCGTTCTGGGGGTGGATGTAGTCATGCTGGGAGAGGCTACGCTCACAACGCTCGGGGTCCGGCCCGATTACGCGGTGAACGTGGCCGGTGCCCGGGTGGGCTATATCGAGGTCAAGGCTCCCGGCAGAGGGGTTCCGTCCACATGGGGCAAGCCCAACCCTCACGAAAGGAAACAATGGGCCATACTCCAGCTGTTGCCGAACGTCCTGTACACCGATGGTACGCAATGGGCGCTCTACCGAAGCGGGGAGCTGGTCGGCCAGGTCGCCCGATTCCATGGAGATCTCAGGAAGGCCGCCGACAAGTTACAACCCGTTGACGGTGAGTTCGTGCGGGTTATCTCGGAGTTCTTACTGTGGGAGCCCGAGCCCCCCCGTAGCATCCGGCAGCTTGTCAAAGCCGTCGCCGGCCTGTGCCGGGTACTTCGCGGCGAAGTTCTTGACTCGCTGGATCGAGAGAGGCGCGGAGAGGAGCGCGACAAGGTCTTCAGTGAGCTCGCGGATGACTGGGGTCGGCTTCTCTTTCCTGGTCTCGCAGGGGAGAAGTTCGCCGATGCCTACGCCCAGACCGTGACGTTCGCCCTTCTGCTCGCCCGAGTAGAGGGCATCGGCTTTCAGGGGTCCCATCTGGCCGACATTGCACGGTTGCTCGGGAAGAAGCATTCGCTCATGGGCAAGGCCTTGAGCGTGCTGACCGCGGACACGGTGGAAGGGCGTAGCATCGTGGCCACCACGCTGCTGCGGGTCATCGGAGCGGTCAACTGGGATCAGATCAGCGATGGATCGGCCGACTCCTACCTTCATCTGTATGAGAACTTCCTGGAGCTCTACGATCCAGAGCTTCGGAAGGAAAGCGGCTCTTACTACACTCCGAACTCAATCGTCTCATTCATGGTTAGATTCACCGACGAGGTGCTTCGCACACGTTTGGGTAAGCCCCGTGGGTTTGCGACAGAAGATGTGACGATCGTGGATCCCGCCGCGCTCGGCTTCCCCGTACACGTGTGGGATCCGTACGTGGCCGACCTTCCGCCCGGCGTCACCGGGCACGCGACGCTGGCCGGACTGGCCGCGGCCGTCAACCACCTCACGCTGCACGTGCCCTCGACCGAGGAGACCCGCGGCATCGTGGACCGGACGGTGCTCGACGCGCTCGGCCCGGCCGGGCATCTGGTCAACACCGCCCGGGGAGCCCTGGTCGAGGAGGACGCGCTGCTGGCCGCGCTTTCCGCGGGCACGCTGGGTTTCGCCTCGCTGGACGTGCTCGCCGGGGAGCCGCCGTCCGGGGTCTCGGCGGAGCTGGCCGGGCACGACCGCGTGCTGGTGACCCCGCATGTCGCCTACCTCTCGACGCGGTCGCTCCCGATGCTCCAGCGGCGGGCCGCCGAGATCATGCGCGACCTGCTGACGACGGCGGGCTGAGACGGTGCGCGCCCTCGTCTTCACCAAGCCGAGCACCGTCGAGCTGCTCGACGTCCAGGATCCCCAGCCGGTCGAGGGAGAGGTCCTGGTCAAGGTCCGCGCGGTCGGCATCTGCGGCAGCGAGTTGCACGGCATCCGTGACAGCGGCTTCCGGCGGCCACCGCTGATCATGGGCCACGAGTTCGCCGGGACCACCCCCGACGGCCGCCGGGTCACGGTCAACCCCCTGCTGAGCTGCGGGGCGTGCGACCTGTGCCTGATGGGCCGCGACCACCTCTGCCGCGAGCGCGCCATCCTGGGCATCCACCGGCCGGGGGCGTTCGCCGAGTACGTCTCGGTGCCGGAGAAGGCCCTGCATCCGCTCGCGCCGTCCATGTCGTTCGAGACGGCGGCGGTGATCGAGCCGCTGGCCAACGGCGTGCACGCGCTGAACCTCGCACGTCCTGCCGAGGGGGCCCGCGTCGCGGTGCTGGGCGCCGGCACGATCGGCCTGGTCTCCATGCTCGTGGCCAGGCGGTTCTCCGACCAGGTGGTGGTCTGCGACCTGTCGCCGGAGCGGCTGGAGGTGGCCGGCCGGCTGGGCGCGACCGGCGTCACCACGTCCCTGCGGGGCGAGTTCGACATCGTCGTGGACGCCGTCGGCGCGGCGGCGACGCACCGCATGTCGGTGCAGCACCTTCGGCCGGGCGGGACCGCCGTGTGGGTGGGGCTGCTCAGCAGCGACGCCGCCTTCGACGGGCAGCAGATCGTCCGCGAGGAGAAGCACGTCGTCGGCTCGTACTGCTACACCGCCGCCGAGTTCGCCCAGGCCGTGCGGCTCGCCGGGGACCTCGCGCTGGACTGGACGTCCTGCTTCGACCTGGCCGACGGCGCGGCCATCTTCGGGGAGCTCATGGGGGGTCGCCAGGATGTCGTCAAGGCGCTGCTGCGCCCGTGGGGAGAGGAGTGAGATGTTCGGTGTACGCCTGCTTCATCTGGGCGACGGAGACGTGCCGGGGCCCGAGGTCTACTGGATGTCCGACTGGGACCAGTGGTACCGGCTGGCCTTCCAGGCCGTCCTGATCCAGGGCGAGGGGGTCACCGCGCTCGTCGGCACGGGGCCGGCCGAGGACCTCGGCCCGATGAACGAGCAGTGGGCCGGTTTCCTCGGCGAGCGCGCGGCGATGCGGCGCGAGCAGGGCCAGTGGCTGCCCGACCAGCTGGCCGCGCACGGGGTCGCGCTGGAGGACGTCACCCATGTCCTGCTGACGCCGTTGCAGCTCTACACCACCTCGAACATCCCGCTGTTCCCGAACGCGCGGTTCTGCCTGACCGAGCGCGGCTGGACCCATTTCCACCGGACCAAGCGGCACCCGCACGACGACCGGTGGGCCTGCCTGCCGCCGCACGTGCTGAGCTATCTCACCCACGACGCGTGGGACCGGGTCCGGCTGCTCGCCGACGAGGACGAGGTCGTGCCGGGGATCCGCACCTGGTGGACCGGCTCGCACCACCGCGCCTCCATGGCCGTGGAGATCGACAGCACGGCGGGCGTGGTCACGGTGACCGACGCCTACTTCACCCGCCGCAACCTCGACACCGACCATCCGATCGGGATCTGCGAGAACATCTACGAGGCGATGGCGGCCCACGAGCGGGTCCGCAGGGTGGCCGACGTGCCGCTGACCCTGTACGACGCCGGCCAGCTCACCCGCTACCCGGACGGCGTCGTCGCGGCGGTCCCCGGTCGGTGACCGGAATCGGCCGGGGCCGCGGCTGGTCCGCGTGTCCCGGCCGCTCACGGGCGCGGCTCCCCCTCAGGGCGCGGGCTGGTAGTCGACCACCTTCTGCTCCTGCCGGCCCAGCCCGTCGATCTCCATGCTCACCACGTCGCCGGCCTTCAGGTACGGGAAGCGGCCGGAGAGGCCGACGCCCTCGGGCGTGCCGGTGCTGATGACGTCGCCGGGCAGCAGCAGCATGTGGTGGCTCAGATGCACGATGAGCTCGGGCACCGAGAAGATCATGTCGGCGGTGCTGGAGTCCTGCCGTGGCTCGCCGTTGACCCAGGAGCGCAGCCGCAGCCGGTCGGGCCGGATCTCGGCCGCGGGCCTCAGCACCGGGCCGAGCGGGTTGAACGTCTCGGCGCACTTGCCCTTGGACCACTGCCCGCCCGACACCTCGATCTGGAACGCCCGCTCCGACAGGTCGTTGGACAGCGCGTAGCCCGCCACGTAGTCGAGGGCCTCGGCGGGGTCGCTCAGATAACGCGGCGTGCGCTTCATCACCACGGCGAGCTCGACCTCCCAGTCGGTCTTGACCGAGCCGCGGGGCAGGACCACCTCGTCGCCGGGGCCGACCACGCAGCCCGGGTGCTTCAGGAAGACCACGGGGTGCTCCGGCGGGGCGGCGCCGGACTCGGCCGCGTGGGCGGCGTAGTTCATCCCGATGCACACCACGGCGGCCGGCCGCGCGATGGGCGAGCCGATGCGCTGCCCGGCCGTGCCGGTCTCCGCGAGCTCGCCCGTGGCCAGTGCGGCCGCGACCCGCTCGATGCCGTCGGCCGCGAAGAACGCGCCGTCGAGGTCGGCGGTCAGCGGGGTGAGGTCGTACTCGCGGCCTTCGTGCCGGACGGCGGGGCGTTCTGACCCGGCGGGGCCGAACCGGAAGAGTTCCATGTCAGTCCTTAGGTGTTGCCGCCCGCGCCATCCTGGAAGCCCATGCGCGACGAGAGCCGGTGGGCGGTTGAGCGGACGTTTTCGATGGTCGTGGCGATGAGCGCCGGCGTCTTGCGCATCTCGGGGATCGAGACGCTGATCGCGGCGCGGCCGCCGCCCCGGTGGCCGCTGAAGGAGGCGGCGATGCAGAATACACCGGGGGTGTACTCGGAGTTGTCGGTCGCGTAGCCGTTCTCGCGCACCTCGCGCACGGCGGCGAGCAGGTCGGGCAGCGACGTGATGGTCTGCGGGGTGTACTGCACGAAGCGGACCTCGGCGAACCGTTCCCGGATCTCCTCGTCGCCGAGCTGGCTGAGCAGGGCCTTGCCGATGCCGGTGGCGTACGCCGGCAGCCGGACGCCGACACGGGAGGCGAGCCGCAGCTGGTGGTCGGGGTCGACCTTGGCGATGTAGACGTTGTCGGTGCCGTCGAGCGTGGCCAGCTGGACGGTCTCGTTCAAGGTGTCCCGCAGCTCCTCCATGTACGGCAGCGCCGCCTTCTCCAGGTCGGCGACCGCGACGTAGCTCTGGCCCGCCTGCCACAGCCGGATGCCGACGCGGAAGCGCCGCGTCTCGGCGTCCTGTTCCAGGAACCCCCGGGTGGCCATCGTGACCAGCAGCGTGTAGGTGCTGCTCTTGGGGAGCTCCAGCAGGCGCTGGATCTCGGTCAGGGTCAGGCCGTCGCGATGGTCGGTCAGCAGGTCCAGAATGGCGAGGGTGCGGTCCGCCGACTTGACGAGTGGGTTCATGAGGATGGAAGGCCGTTCATGTAGATAAACCGGGGTTCGGCTAGAGGTACCTTACCCGCTTCGCTGACGCGCGGAGGAAGACCCGGCAAGGGTCGCCCGACCGCCCACGCGCGGTGGTCCACGCCCATGACCGGCGGCGCTAGCGCGCATTGGCCCGGGCCCGCAACGGCACTTTGCGGATCTTGCCGGAGGACGTCTTGGGCAGTTCCCCGAACTCGATGCGGTCCGGTGCCTTGAACGCGGCGAGCCGGCCGCGCACGTGCGCGCGCAGCTCCTCCGCCGAGGCCTCCGTGCCAGGCCTGAGGGTCACGAAGGCCACCGGACGCTCGCCCCAGTGGTCGTCGGGAACGCCGACCACCGCCGCCTCCAGGACCGCCGGATGGCTCGCCAGGGCCGCTTCTACCTCGATCGAGGAGATGTTCTCGCCGCCGGAGACGATGATGTCCTTGGCGCGGTCGCGCAGTTGCAGGTAGCCGTCCGGATGCAGCACGCCGAGGTCGCCGGTGCGGAACCAGCCGTCGGGCGCGGCGGCCCGGGTGGCCTCCTCGTCCCGGTAGTAGCCGAGCATCACCGTGTTGCCCCGCAGCGCGACCTCGCCGATCGTCTCCCCGTCCCACGGCACGTCCAGGCCCTCGGGGCCGAGGACGCGCATCGCGCACGACACCAGGTTGGAGACGCCCTGGCGTGCGCGCAGCAGCGCCTGCTCGCCGGCGGGCAGGGCCGACCACTCCGGCCGCCAGTCGCAGATGGCCGCCGGGCCGAACGTCTCGGTCAGGCCGTACAGGTGGGTGACGTCGAAGCCGACCCGGGCGCAGCCTTCGAGCAGGGTGGGCGACGGCGGCGCGCCGCCCACCGCGACCGTCACCTGGTGGCCGTCCAGCGCGGCGGGAGCGGCCTCGACCAGGGAGATCAGCACGGTGGGCGCGGCGCACAGCATGGTGACCCGCTCGGCGGCGATCAGCCGCCACACCTCGGGCGGGTCGACTTTGCGCAGGCAGACATGGACGCCGCCGACGGCCGTGACCGCCCAGGGGAACGCCCAGCCGTTGCAGTGGAACATCGGCAGCGTCCAGAGGTAGACGGCCTCCGGCGTGAGGCGGAAGTGGCCGACCATCGCCAGCGCCTGGAGGTAGGCGCCCCGATGGTGGTACATGACCCCTTTGGGATGACCCGTGGTTCCGCTGGTGTAGTTCAGGGCCATCAGCGCGCGCTCGTCCGCCACGGGCACCTGGTGCGGCGCGGCGCCGGCGCGCAGCCGCTCGTACTCCCGCGGGCCCACGGTCCGCAGCCCGTCCAGCGGCCCGGCGACCGCCGCGGCGAGCTCGGCGAACTCGGGGTCGAAAAGCAGCAGCCTGGCGCCCGAGTGCTCGACGATGTGACGCAGTTCCCCGGCCGAGAGCCTGATGTTGAGGGTGACCAGCACCGCCCCCGCGTACAGCACGCCGAAATGCGACTCCAGCAGCAGCGGGCTGTTGGCGGCGAGCACGGCGACACGATCGCCCGGCCGCACGCCCAGACCGGCGAGCGCGCCCGCCTGGCGCAGGCACCGATCGTGCAGCTCGCGGTAGGTCAGCCGGAGCGGCCCGTCGATCACCGCCGTACGGCCGGCGTGGACCGCCGCGGCCCTGTCGAGGAGGGCCGTCGGGGTGAGGGTCTCGAAACTCAGACCGGCGGCGGGGCCCGCGCCGGGCGTCTGGCTGACATGAGCCGGCACGGCGACTCCCCCTCTCTCACCGGACGTCGGGGCCCATTCTCAGCCTGGTTCCATATACTGTCAAGCAGTTCACCTATATGAACCACCAGGCCCGAGGACTGGTCTGCCCGTCCGCTTGATTCCAGAGCGCCGGGGAGGGGTCGCCCGGCGCTCTGGATCCATTGAGGGAGGGGTGGGTCGTCAGTTGTCGGAGATGCCGTCGCGGGCGTTGCGGGTCTCCGCCGCGTCGAAGAACGCCTGCGCGACGGCTCGCCACTGGGCCGGGCCGTCGTAGAAGCCGGGCAGCGTCCGGAACTCGGCGACCAGGCCGCCGCGGGTGTTCGCGCCGCCGCCCACGTTGCCGGGCGGGACGGCGGGCAGGCCCTGGACCGCGGCGTTGCCCATGCGCGTGCCGCCCACTCCGGTCGGGTTGGGCACGGGTTTGCCGGTCAGCGCGACGTCGGCCGCTCCGGCCGTCAGGTCCGTCAGGGCGTCGGCGTCGGTGTCGCCCGGCGACGCGGCGAAGACGTCGATGGCGGCGAGCGGCTGCCCGACGTCGCCGGGGCGTCCCGTGGCGTTGAACAGCGCGTTCATCAGAGTGGTCTTGTTGTTGATGAAGTGGTTCCGCTCCGCCAGGGTCATGCCGTATGTGGTGATGACGGAGTTCGGGCTCTTGATCAGGACCGGCGCGAGGTTCTTCGCCGAACCGCCAAGGTTGGCCATCGACAGGGCGCCGCGGCGAAGATAGAGCGCGAGGTGGGTGAGCCATCCGCGCAGGCCGCGGAAGTTGCCCGCCTGCTGGCGCTCCGCCGTGGTCGCGGCCGAGTACGCCTGGTCGGTGAGCGTCCGCCCGATCTCGATCGCCTCGCGGATGTGCTCCTTGATGTCGCGGTAGATCGCCTGAGATAGCGGGTCGGGCACCCGGGCCGCCGTCGCGTAGTCGGACTCGACGTACCACTTCAGGAGGCTGTGGTACTCGCGCAGGTCGATGCCGATGTTCACCTGGATGCTGCCCTGGAAGTTGTGCAGGGGCAGCCGGAGGGGCGGGTGCGTGCCGGTGTCGGTGTAGTCGACGGGCCCCACGCTGACCGGTAGGGGCATCGTGGGCGTGCCGAGCGACGGGAACGCGTTGACCCAGCGGGTGGTGAGGTTGTTGGTCTGCGCGTTTATCTGGGTGACGAAGGCGTCGATGTTGTTCATGGTCGCGGTGAGGGACGCCTGGGTGGTCGCCGGGGGTTCCATGACGATCTCCATGATCGAGTCCCGGCTGCCCTGGCGGACCGGCCAGTCTGTCGTCATCGGGTTCGCGGGTGTCACCCGGTTGTCATGATCGGCGTCGACCCGGAAGCCGTTGGCGGGATTCTGGATCCGCCCGTACGCGACGCCGCCGACCGTGTCGCGGATACCGACGGCGGTCATCCGGTGCCCCTGCTTGAACTTGAGTCCGGCGACGTACTCCTGGGCGACCTCCAACTTGAGCTGCGTCAGCTGGGCCGGGGTGAGCTGGTCGATGGGGACGGGGATCTCGATCTCAAGGCCGATCGCCCGTTGCAGGACGAGGGCGCGTCCGCCCCGGGCGCGTTCGTGCGCGCGGCGGGCCAGCCGCGCCCGGGCCGTTCCGGCGGAGGATCGCCCACCCTGGATGAGAGCGATCAACTCGCCCGCGCAGATGTCGGCCATGGCCTCGTCCGGGTCGTCAGGACGGCCGATGGTGAGCTCGCGTCCCCCCTGGTGGGCGGGTACGCCGGTGTTGCCGTATCCCCCGGTCACGGATCGTCACGGTACTCAGGCCAGGCTGTCGAGCCAGGCGCGGTGGAGGCCGGCGAAACGGCCGGCTTCGCCGATGAGGCGGTCCGGGGGGCCGTCCTCGACGATGAGGCCGGCGTCCATGACGAGCACCCGTTCGGCGATCTCGATGGTGGACAGACGATGGGCGATGATCAGGGCGGTGCGGCCGGCGAGGACCGTGCGCAGGGCGCGCTGGACGAGACGTTCGCTGGGGACGTCCAGGCTGGAGGTCGCCTCGTCGAGGATCACCACGGCCGGATCGGCGAGGAAGACCCTGGCGAACGCCACCAACTGCCGCTGCCCGGCCGACATGCGGCCCCCGCGCTTGCCCACCTGGGTCCCGTACCCGTCGGGCAGCGCCGCGATGAACTCATGCGCGCCGATCGCGCGGGCCGCCTCCTCGATCTCGGCCGGGGTGGCGTCCGGACGGCCGAACCTGATGTTGTCCGCCACCGTCCCGGTGAACAGGAAGTTCTCCTGCGTCACCATCACCACGGCCCGCCGCAGCGTGGCCTCGTCGAGGTCGCGCAGATCGACGCCGTCGAGCAGCACGCGGCCCGCCGTCGGGTCGTAGAAGCGGGCGATCAGCTTCGCCACGCTCGTCTTGCCCGCGCCGGTCGCCCCGACGACCGCGACGATCTGCCCAGGGGGGATCTCCAGGTCAAGCCGGGGCAGGACCGGCACGCCGTCGATGTAGGAGAACTCGGCCCCCTCGAACCGCACCGCACCGCGCGGGCGCGCGAGCGGCACCGGATGCTCGGGCTCGGCCACCACGGGCCGCTCCTCCAGCACGCCGGACAGGTTGGAGAGCGCCGCGCCCGCCGACTGGAGCGTGTTGTAGAACTGGGAGATCTCCTGCATCGGCTCGTAGAACTGCCGTAGGTACAACAGGAACGCGGCGAGCACGCCGACCGAGACCGCGTGGTGGAGCGCGAGCCGGCCGCCGTACACCAGGACCGCCGCGACCGTGACGTTGCCGATCAGCTTGATGCCCGGCATGAACACCGCCACCAGGTACATGCTGCTCGCGCTGGCGTCCCGGTAGCCGGTGTTGAGCTCCTCGAAGATCGCCTGGTTACGCGGCTCCCTGCGGAACGCCTGGACCGCCCTGATCCCGGTCATCGACTCCACGAAGTGGACGATGACCAGCGCCACCGCCTCACGGGTACGGCGGTAGACGACGCTCGACTCACGCCGGAACCACCGGGTGAACAGGAGCAGGATCGGCAGCGGCACCAGCGCGACCGCGCCGAGCGGGAGGTCGAGCACCAGGAGCAGGACGGCGGTGCCGAACAGGGTGAGGACGGCGGTGACGATGCTGTCGAAGCCCGACTGCAGCATCTCGGCGATCGCGTCGATGTCCGAGGTGAGCCGGGCGATGACCCGCCCCGAGGTGTACCGCTCGTGGAACCCGATCGACAGCCGCTGGAAGTGGTCGAAGACGCGGCGGCGCAGCTCCAGCAGGACGTCCTGCCCGATCTGCCCAGATATCCGGAGGAACACCCGGCGGGTCAGCGCCTGGGTCAGCGTGGCGGCCAGGATCGCCGCGACGACCACGAGCAGCGTGGCGGCGTCCTCGTGCCGCAGCATGGGCGGGATGCCGGTGTCGATGCCGACCTTCACCAGGTACGGGATCGCGAGGCCGGCCGCGTTCGAGACCACGATGATCGCGATCAGCAGGGCGATGGCCCGCCGGTGCGGGCGCAGCAGGTCGCCGAGCAGCCGCCGGGACCGCGCGCGCAGCAGCACCGACACCTTGTCCGGCAGGTCCTCCTGCTTCTCCGCGGCGACGCCGCGCCAACGTCCCGGTTCGCCGGCCGTGCTCGCTCGCGCGCCGTCCTTCGCGCCGGTGGCCGTACGGCTCATCGCAGCGCCTCCTCGTGGTCGAGGCCGGCGTCCTGCGCGAGCAGTTCCCGGTACTCGGGGACCTTCGACAGCAGGTCGCGATGCAGGCCGACGTGCGTGATGGTGCCGTCACGGAGCAGCGCGACCTTGTCGGCGAGCAGCACGGTGGACGCGCGGTGCGCCACGACGAGGCCTGTCGCGTCAGCGAGCACCCCGCGCAGCGCCTGCTCGACCAGGGCCTCGGTCTCGACGTCGAGAGCCGACAGGGTGTCGTCCAGCACGAGGATCCTCGGCTTGCTGAGCACCGCGCGGGCCAGGGCGAGCCTTTGCCGCTGGCCGCCGGACAGCGACATGCCCTGCTCGCCGATCCGGGTGTCGAGCCCCCATGGAAGGTCGTAGGCGAAGGTGGCCTGGGCGATATCGAGCGCCTCCCGCAGTTCCTCCTCGGCCGCCTCGCCCCGGCCGAGTGTGAGGTTCTCCCGCACGCTCATCGAGAACAGCGTCGGCTCCTCGAAGGCGGTGGCGACCACCGACCGCAGCGCGGGCAGCGTCAGGTCACGGATGTCCCGCCCGTCGATCGTGACCCGGCCCTCGGTGACGTCGGCCAGCCTCGGCACCAGCGCGGTCAGCGTCGTCTTGCCCGAGCCGGTGGCCCCCACGATCGCGACCGTCTCCCCCGGCCGCACCTCCAGCCAGACGTCCCGCAGTACGGGCCGCTCGCCGCCGGGGAACCGGAAGCCGACCCCCTCGAACCGCAGGTGCCCGCGCGGCCGCTCGATCACCTCCGCGCCGCCGACGATCTCCGGCTCGGTGTCGAGCACCTCCATGACCCGGTCGGCCGAGGTCATCGCCTCCTGCGCCATCGCCAGGATGTAGCCGAGCGACGCGATCGGCCACACGAGCTGGAGCATCAGCGTGGTAAAGGCCACCAGGGTGCCGAGCGTCAGCGAACCCGCTCCGACGGCCAGCGCGCCGAGCAGGAGCACCATGGCCAGGGTGACGTTCGGGATCACCTCCAGGAAGGTGAAGAAGCGGGACGCCAGCCGCACCTTGTCCATCGAGACCCGGTAGACCCTGCGCGCGGCGGCTTCGAACTCGGCGAACACATGCGGCCTGCGCCCGAACGCCTTGACCGTGCGGATCCCGAGCGCCGCCTCCTCGACGTAGGTGGCGATGTCGCCTTGCATGTCCTGGACCTCACGCGAGATGCGGCGGTACTTCTTCTCGAACCGCAGCGACACGGCGAAGATGGGCACCGCCGCCGCCGCGATGAGCAGCCCGAGGGGCCAGTACATCCGCAGGAGCAGCACGGTCACCGTGACCAGCTGCAGGATGTTCATGACGAGGAACAGCAGGCCGAACCCGGAGAAGCGGCGGATCGTGGACAGGTCGGTCGTCGCGCGGGACAGCAACTGCCCCGACTGCCAGTCGCCGTGGAAGCTCATCGGCAGCCGCTGCAGGTGCCGGTAGAGGTCGTCGCGGATCGCCGTCTCCAGTCCGAGCACGGCCTTGGTCTGCATCCACCGGCGTACGAAGATCAGGAACGCCTCGGTGACGCCGAGGGCGAGGGCGAGCAGTCCGAGCGGGAGAAGGGCGGCGTCGCGGCCGTGGCCGACCGGGCCGTCGATGATCTCCTTGCCCACCAGCGGGATCGCGGTGCTCGTGGCGATGCCCGCCATGGTGGCGAGCCAGATGAGGAGCAGGCGGGAGACGTAGGGGCGCAGGTACGGCGTGAGCCGCCGCAGCGACCGCGACCTCCCCCTACGAGGCTTGTCAGCGGAATCGGGGGCAGGGCCGGAGTCTTTACCGTCGGGAGGCATGAGGAAGCAGGGCACTCCTTACGAGTCGGCGCGATGGACGAGGGAAGGCGCACTCGGGCCTCGGGGGGCGCACGAGGGACGCCACAGCGGCAGGGGTTACCGTCACCTTCCAAGGCAGTCGCTCCCCGATCAACCGATTTCCGGGCGCACCAAATGCTCGACGCCCCGGCAGGTGGTTCCGAGTTGGCATACCCACTGCGCGGACGCGGCCCACATGAGCGGGCGGTGAGCAGGACGAACGGTCGCGCACAGGGCCGGGACCATGAGGGGTCGGCGGCCGGGGCGGCGCCGCGAAACGGTCCAGGCGCTTGGGGTTCCTAACGAACGTGGTGGACTTGACCTGGTCAACGGTCGGTGTCGCGCGCGTGGCCGCCGTGTAGCGGGACGCGGTCAGCCGCGCGATCGCACGCGATAAACCCGGCGACGTCGACGGTCATCCCCGGGATACTGGTCGCCCAT